>JAIKWL010000003.1 GCA_024684815.1 Saccharofermentans sp.
CTTTTCCTGTCTATATCCACACCCAACCGTGGAGCTGGAAAGCAATCTTATTGTATCTTTCACTGGGATTCAAATTGCAGAAGACAGATACATTTTCGAACTATGTGAATGAATATGACAAGGCCATGAATGAGCTCGGGATAATATTAACTGAAGATAAGTTTGCATTGTTACAGAATTCATCTGAAGAATGAAGAAGCTCAATTGAGCGTTAGGACAAATTTGAAATATGAGTCGCAAAAGCATTAGCATATTTCAATTAGCTGTATACTTTTTGAAATAAGAACAACGATAATGCAACGATTTCGTTTTCGTTGCATTTTTGTTGCAACGAAAACTATCAAATTTCCGATTATGATGCGACGAAAATGAAATCACCTCTTACTTATAGCCCTTTGATTCAAGATAAAGGCGGCGCAAAACAAGAATTATCCAATACCGTTTTTTGCACCAAAACAAGGTTTTCTTTGAGATCCTTTTTTTTATGCTTCATGATCGCCCCCTGGACTACTGGAGTCAAATTTGATGTTATACGAAGTCAATCATGGTCTTTCTGACAAGATTAGCAGCGTAATGAGCCACTTCTGCAGAAATCATTGTTCATTATCTCCCAATGAAATACCCTGTAAAATTGATGTTTATTTCTGTGAAGAGCTTGAAAACATTGGGTTACGCATGAAAATAGCCAAGACAACCTGATATTCATAAGCTCTTCTATCAGAATTTAAAACCCCCGGAACTGTGTCCGGGGGTCTTATCATTTAAGGATTTGTGCAGTAACCGCTGGCATTGAAGTTATAAACTTTTCCGTCGATCGTTAATGATTCGTCCTTAGCATACCAGCCGGTATCGTCACCGAACCACCATCCGGTAGAATCCTTCTTCCAGCTTGCCTTGTGCTTGTATGTCCAGGCACCGCTGGCACTGAGCCAGTAGCCTCCGCAGTACTCATTTGCTGCCATTGCACCACTCGATTTAAAGTAATAGTAGACTCCGCCGATCTGCTGCCATCCAGTCCTCATGGCACCGTTGCTGCCAAGGTAATACCACTTGCCGCCGGACTTCTGCCAACCGGTCAGCATCATACCGTCGTTATCAAACAGATACCACTGACCGCCTATCTTCTGCCATCCGGTCAGGAAATCATTCTTGGCAGCTGAATAATAGAACCATTTATTTTCTGCCTTGACCCAGCTGTTTGCTGCAGGTTTCTTGAAGATGAAGAATGAGAAATCCGAAGCTGTATAACTGCTATAGGTACATGCAAGAAACAGATATTCTTTTCCTTTATCCATATAGAATTCAACTGTGGATCCATAGTCTTCGGTGTAATTGAAATTGTCGCCTAAAAATACTGCTTCACCTCTGTTATTAAAGCAAACAGTGACAACAGGACACTCGTCCTTTCCTGCATCGTAACCTAAGATCTTGACCATATAATCACCGGTGGAAGATGCGGTGATCTTATAGACATCAAAATTGTCATTATCCGCACTTAAAGTGACATCTGCTATCTCGCCTTCGGATATCGGCGATGCATATTTATCATATTCACCCTTTGAAGGATCGACTTGTGCAGCCATGACCTGACCGCCATAAGCAAATATCATTGCACCTGTAACAACTGCACCCAATAAACGTTTAATACTCATTCCGTCCCTCCTTTTCATGTGAAAATAAACTTGAGCTTATCAATAAACAGTAATCAGTATAGCATCTGATATCAGCTGCAACAAGGAAAGTACGCCTTAAAGAAGGGCGCCGATCTCTGCACTCAGCTTAACAGTCAGACCCATTTATACAGTCTCATCCGGATAGCTCCAGAATCCGCCTTTGTGGAAGTTCTCATTGCCCAGAGGCTTTGCCGTGAGCTTGAAGATCACGCATCCGTCAGGACAAACGATGGTCTTCTCATATTTGCCGTTGCCGCCGAGGTTCTCCAGATCGCCGCCGCTCCTTACAGCCTCCATGAGAGGATAGAGCATCATCATTGTCTTGGAGCATATACCGCACCCGTCCTGATTGACAGGACACCCGTAAGTGCATGCGTACTTGTCTCCGATCTCCTAGCCGTTGCGGCAGTAATGCTTGGTCGTATCTCCGTGCAGGAAACCGGTTACTTCAACTGTGAATTCGTATTCCTCGTCGTACCATTTCTTCATAATGACACCTCAGTTCTTCTCATAGAAAACTATGTCCATCTTATCAGGAATCATAAAACTTGGGAAAATAATACTTTCATCTAACTTGGTAATGGATATTTAATTAAGAATATAATGATCTATGAAATATAGAGTGTGATCTTATGAGCATCGAAAAGGGAATGCGAGAAATAAATAATAAAAGGAGTAATTAGTTATGGATGTAGTTAATTACTTTACAAACAGCAACAAAGAATACTGGCTTGAAAAGATCGGCGAGTGCGATTGGGGTGCAGGCACATATCTGTGTGAACTCATCCGCAATGATACTTTTTTCGATATGGTTGGTCAAAACTCACGTTTACTGCTGTTGATTGATGGAGATGAACTGATCTCATTTTGTACTCTTGCAGAGAAAGACGATATACAACCTACGGAGTTAACTCCCTGGATGGGTTTTGTTTATATATTTCCCGAATACAGAGGTCACAGATATATCGGACAGCTTTTTGAAGAGATTGGTAAGATCTTAAGAGCGGAAGGAACCACCAGGGTTTATATTTCCACTGATCATGAGGGGTTATATGAGAAGTATGGCTGCACATTCATGACGGAGGCAAAAGATCTAAGTGGAGAAGGATCAAGAATATACGTGAAAGAGTATTAGATTAACAGTTTA
>JAIKWL010000052.1 GCA_024684815.1 Saccharofermentans sp.
CTGTACGCTCTGAGCGAGATTTGCGTACACTTTTACGTAAATTCAAGCAATCTTACGCTGGACTGTACGTTTTGAGTTCGATTTGCGTACACTTTACGTAAATTAAATTCAATGACTTCATCTTCAGGTCATTGAAAAACAACAGAACGTAAATTGAACGCTCTGAGCACAAGATAACGTTCAGATTTACGTTCTTTTGCCCGATATTACGTAAATCCGAACGCAATTTGAAGAAATCACGTTCGGATCTGTGTACAGTGTGAAGTGATTGATTCTTTGCTCGAAAATATATGAGTGTGCATCTGGATCACTTCGGGAAGGTGCACACTGATCTTTCTCAAAAAAAGATGCACCTCATTGAGATGCATCTTTTGTGTTTAAATAGCGGATACTAATGAATTAAGTAGCGGGTACGAACGGCAACTCGATAATATCCGATTCGGAAGGATTGGTTCCGCCGTTTTTGTCCCAGTAACCTGATTCATTGAACCAATAGTATTTACCATCGATCCAGAGTCCCTGATTCTTCGGATACCAGCCGTTGTCCTCGAACCAGTAGCCTTTTGAATTCTGCTTCCAGGTACCATTGCTGTAATTCTTATCCCATGCGCCGCTTGCGGTAAGCCAGCAGCCGTCACGGTAGCAGTTGGATTCCATATAGCCCTTGTCGTTGAAGTAATAGCACTTGCCGTCGATCCAGAGCCAGCGGCTTACCGGATACCAGGAACCGTCCTGATACCACCAGCCGATATCGTTATGCTTCCATGAGCCTCGGGTCGAATTCTTATCCCATGCACCGCTTCTTGTGAGCCAGCAGCCATCACGGTAACAATAAGATTCCATATGTCCTGTGGAATCGAAATAATACCATTCACCGTCGATCTGAGCCCACTGGTTCTTGTAGACTGAATCGCCTACCTGATAAGTCCAACCGTCAGAATCTTTAACCCAATTGCCGTCAGCGGCAAAAATGTTGAAAGAGAAAATGGTCATGATCATCATGATCGCCATCATGAGGACAGTTGACTTCACTGCAATCCTTTTCATTGAATACCTCCTAAAAGAATTAATAGATCACCATGATTATGTTACACTTTCATTGTTTTCAATTCAATCAAAATATAATAAAGATTTCTTGAGTTACTTGCCCGAAGCTCATTATCCGGTATTTTTGTGTTTCGGGATTATGTTGTAATTTATTAGAACTTTTTGATATTATTATTTCTGCATTTTGATTTTGTGTTTTATGTTGCTGTTTGCTTTAATGCTTATGGGGAATGAACGGGAAACGTAATATGGGGTAAATTTAAATGCCGGATAGTTATATACGGAAGAATAATAGAAACGGTTGTTTGGATATTATTAAGATCTTAGCTACCATTCTGATCTTATTTCATCACTATCAGCAATTTATTAATGTCAGATTTACTATTATCAATTTCTGGGGGGGAAGATTCTATTTAGGAAATCTGGTCGAATTATTTTTTTTGATTTCCGGTTTTCTTATTTGCAATTACATTCCGAAAATAGAAGATGGTCTTTCAGCGAAGAAATTTCTACTAAGAAGATATTTCAGGCTGATTCCTATTGTATTCCTAAGTACTGTTATGGATCTCGTTATAATGGTCTTATCAACTCCTTTTTCGTTCAGAGAAAGGATTGATCTGGTGTTTGAGGCTGTTTTTTCTTCGCTCGGTGTTTTTTCTGTTATCAGTGGTGAATCGTCTCGTGCAAACTATTCAATCTGGTATATCAATGTCCTGTTATATTGCTATGTCCTGTTTTACATTTCATTCCGTTTGATGAAGCGGGTATCGAATAAATCGCGTTTTTATAAATTTGTTGTTCCGATGTTTTTTATGGTTCTCGGAGTGGTTATATTGAAATTTGGAATTGAGATTCCTTTTGCAAATGAATACATCGGAAGAGGTTTATTTGCTTTCTTTTGCGGAATGATCATCGGAGTAGTTATTGACAGAATCAGATTATCAGACAGATGGCTATTGCCAATTACGCTTCCCTTACTGATCTTATCTATCCTTCCGTTTTGTTTTTCATATCTTTGTGAAAGCAAACCATATATTATCTTAGTGTGTTATGCAAATATCCTGTTTTTATCAAATTCTCAGTGTCTTAACAGGATATTTGATAAACCTGTTTTTGAACTGTTGGCAAATATCAGTTTTCATGCATTTTGCTTTCATCTGCCGGTGAGAAATCTGTTAATGAGATTTTTCATCTTTGACAGTTTTAAGTTGTTTGTTTTTTCGCACGGCCTGATCAGCATGATTCTATACATGCTCATCGTATATGCTATAAGCTACTTAACATATCAGACAATTGAAAAGCCGCTGATAGGGGTATTCAGGAAAAAAGGCGTGATATGAGATTTTTCCGCCTTGACTTTTCAGAAGATCAGTATTATTGTTTGTCATAACAATCAAACCGTTGATGCGGAGATAAAGATAGTTATAGGCCCTACAGAGAGCTTCCGATGCTGAGAGTGAAGCGGGAACCGGATTATCAAATGGACCGCGGAGGGTGCATTAAATGTGCAACGTCTGACTCGCGTAAGTAGTCCGGGATATGTTGGTATCCTTAGAGTGTGCGTCTCACAAACGCAAAGCCAGGGTGGCACCGCGGATTATGTTTAATTCGTCCCCGGCAGGAACACTATAATTCCTGCCGGGGACTTTTCTTTTCCGGCAGAACCAACCGAAAGGAGAAATAACATGATTAAGGCGGCAATTGAGAAGATCGTAAACAAGGAAGACCTCACATACGATGAGGCTTACGAGACAATGAACGAGATAATGAGCGGTATGTCAACCTCGACACAGAACGCTGCATTCCTCGCTGCACTGTCAACAAAGAGCGCAGGATTTGAGACTATCGATGAGATAACAGGATGCGCTGCAGCAATGCGTGACCACGCAACAAAAGTGGATAAGGGTGATCTGGAAGTCCTGGAGATCGTAGGTACAGGCGGCGACAGAGCACAGAGCTTCAATATATCCACAACATCAGCATTCGTCATTGCTTCTGCAGGCGTTAAGGTAGCAAAGCACGGCAACAGGGCAGCTTCATCCAAGTCCGGAACAGCTGACTGCCTTGAGGCTTTGGGCGCTAACATAAACTTAGAGCCCGAGAAGTGCGTAGAGCTCCTCAAGAGCGCAGGGTTCTGCTTCTTCTTCGCTCAGAAATATCACACATCCATGAAGTATGTCGGACCTATCCGTAAGGAACTGGGCTTCAGAACAGTATTCAATATCCTCGGTCCTTTGACAAATCCCGCACAGCCGGATTTCTACCTCCTTGGTGTATACGACCAGTATCTTGCAGAACCCGTAGCACATGTATTAAAGTCTTTGGGAGCTAAGCGTGCTCTCGTTGTGTACGGCGAAGACAAGCTCGATGAGATCTCCGGTTCAGCTGAGACATTCGTAGCAGAACTCAGAGCTGACGGAACTATCACTACATATGAGATCAAGCCTGAGGATTTCGGTTTTGAAAGAGGCACCAAAGAAGATATCGTCGGAGGTACTCCGGCTGAGAACGCTGAGATCACAAGAGGCATTCTCGAAGGGAAGATCACAGGACCTAAGAGAAATGTTGTTTGCATGAATGCCGGCGCAGCTCTTTATGCTGCAGGCAAGGCAAAGACGATCGAAGAAGGTGTCGGACAGGCTAAGCATCTGATAGATTCCGGCGCTGCTCTTGAGGCACTCAACAAGTTTGTTGAAGAATCAAATAAGTAATATTGATAAAGGAAGACCTATGGCTGATATTCTCGAACAGATCGCAGAACATAACCGGAAGATATATCTCGACAGAAAGCTCGAGGTGCCTTCCTCAAAGGTGATGGATATGGCATATGCCGCTCCTTCTATGGACTTTGCGTTCGAGAAGAAGCTTGCAGAAGACGGCATGAGCTTTATCTGCGAATGCAAGAAAGCTTCCCCTTCAAAGGGCGTTATAGCAGAGGATTTTCCTTATCTTGATATCGCAAAAAGCTATGAGCAGGCAGGCGCGTCCTGTATCTCAGTCCTCACTGAACCCAAGTGGTTCATGGGATCTCTGGATTACCTGGAAGAGATTGCTTCAGAAGTAAGTATTCCGGTCCTCAGAAAGGATTTTACGATCGATGAATACATGATATATGAGGCAAGGGTGAGAAAGGCATCTGCAGTGCTTCTTATCTGTTCGATACTTGATTCCCACACGCTTGGCAAATATATTAGGATCTGCGACGAATTGGAGCTCACGGCTCTCGTTGAGGCACACGATAAGAACGAGTGCGACATGGCGATCGGCGAAGGCGCAAGAGTCATAGGTGTAAACAACCGCAATCTGAGGGATTTCACTGTCGATCCCACGAACTGCCTGAGACTTCGTGACTATGTTGGAGACAAGGCTCTCTTCGTTGCCGAGAGCGGCGTGAGATCAAGAGAAGAGATAGAGATATTGGAAAGAGCGGGTGTCGATGCGGTCCTTATCGGTGAATCCATGATGAGAGCGGCAGACAAGACAGCATTTTTGAAGTCTTTGAAAGGATTGGCATGATGTTTGGTACGGAGCTTAAGATCTGCGGATTATCAAGAATCGAAGACATCACGGCTGTTAACCGCCATGGTGCCGATTACGCAGGCTTTGTCTTTTTCGAAAAGTCAAAAAGATATGTCGATCCCTATAAGGCAAATGAACTGATCAGTTTATTAAGAGCTGATATAAGACCCGTCGGAGTCTTTATGGATGAGCCTTTGGACAATGTGGTCCGTATTGCAAGGATCACAGGTGTCGAGCTTATCCAGCTTCACGGCCATGAGTCTGAAGAATACGTTGAATATGTTAGAAGAACTCTGGACCGCCCGGTTATCAAGGCCTATAAAGCTTCTGAAGATGGCGCTATCGAGAGGGCCGTACAAAGTGCCGCTGATTATGTCATGATCGACTCAGGTGCGGGATCCGGAAAGAAGTTCGACTGGAGCATCCTGAAGGATTTCAAAAGAGATTATTTCCTCGCCGGAGGTCTTGATCCGGAATCCGTTGGAGAAGCTATAAGGATGCTTGAGCCGTTTGCGGTGGATGTCAGCTCAGGCGTTGAGACAGACGGCATCAAGGATGAAGAGAAAATAGCAAAGTTTATAAAAGCAGTTAAGCATGGAGGTAATTATGTCTGATTCAAAAGGAAGATTCGGAATTCACGGCGGACAGTATATTCCAGAGACTTTGATGAATGCTGTGATCGAACTTGAAGAGGCTTACAACCACTATAAGAATGATCCCGGATTCAATAAGGAACTCACTGAGCTCCTAAATGAATATGCCGGACGTCCGTCAAATCTTTATTATGCAGAGAAGATGACCAATGATCTTGACGGAGCAAAGATCTATCTTAAGAGAGAAGATCTGAATCACACCGGATCGCATAAGATCAACAACGTATTGGGTCAGGCACTTCTTGCAAAGAAGATGGGCAAGACAAGACTCATCGCAGAGACCGGTGCAGGCCAGCACGGTGTTGCTACAGCTACTGCAGCTGCACTCTTCGGAATGGAATGCGTCATCTTCATGGGCAAGGTCGACTGCGAGCGTCAGGCACTTAACGTTTACAGAATGAAGCTTCTGGGAGCTGATGTTGTTCCCGTAACATCAGGTACGGCAACTTTGAAGGATGCCGTATCCGAGTGTATGCGTGAATGGACTACAAGGATAGACGATACACATTACTGCTTAGGCTCGGTAATGGGACCTCATCCGTTCCCGACTATCGTTAGGGATTTCCAGGCTGTGATCTCACGTGAGTCCAGATCACAGATACTCGAAAAGGAAGGCCGCCTTCCCGATTATGTACTCGCATGCTGTGGCGGCGGTTCAAACGCCATCGGTTCCTTCTATCACTATATTGAAGACGAGGGTGTAAATCTTATCGGCTGTGAAGCAGCAGGCAGAGGAATAGACACTTTTGAGACGGCTGCTACGATCAACACGGGCAAGCTCGGGATCTTCCACGGCATGAAGTCTTATTTCTGCCAGGACGAGTACGGACAGATCGCACCTGTATATTCGATCTCCGCGGGTCTTGATTATCCGGGTATCGGACCTGAGCATGCCATGCTCCACGACACAGGCAGAGCACAGTATGTTGCGATAACAGATGATGAGGCTGTAAATGCCTTTGAGTATCTGTCCAGAACAGAGGGCATCATTCCTGCCATCGAATCGGCACATGCAGTTGCACATGCGATGAAACTTGCTCCAACGCTTGATAAAGACAAGATCATGGTGATCACGATCTCCGGAAGAGGCGATAAGGACTGCGCTGCCATCGCGCGTTACAGAGGGGAGGATATCAATGAGTAATATAGCTAAAGCATTTGAGAACGGTAAAGCGTTCATTCCTTTTATCACATGCGGCGACCCTGATCTTGATACGACCGCTAAGTGTGTTGTCGAGATGCAGAAGGCAGGAGCTTCACTGGTCGAACTCGGTATTCCTTTTTCCGATCCTACCGCTGAGGGTCCGGTCATCATGGAGGCCAGCTTAAGAGCCCTTGAAGGCGGCTGCACCACGGACAAGGTTTTCGGGATGGTAGAAAAGCTAAGAAGCGAGATGGGTGTTACTATCCCCATGGTCTTCATGACATACGCAAATGTCGTATTCTCATATGGTATCGAGAGATTCTGTCAGAAGGCTTCTGACTGCGGTATCGACGGTTTTATCCTGCCTGACGTGCCTTATGAGGAGAAGGAGGAATTTGATTCTGTCTGTAAGAAGTATGACATTGACCTTATCTCTCTTATCGCACCCACATCGGACGAGCGTATCTCCATGATCGCAAAAGAAGCTTCAGGCTTCATCTACATCGTATCCAGCCTCGGTGTCACGGGTGTCAGGAGTAATATTACCACTGATATTCCTTCGCTTTGTGCTGCTGTTAAGGCAGCGACAGCTGTTCCGTGCGCGATCGGCTTCGGCATCTCGACTCCTGAACAGGCGGCAGTCATGTCAAAGAGTGCGGACGGTGTCATCGTGGGTTCTGCCATTGTAAAGATCGTGGCTGAGTACGGAAAAGATGCTCCTTCACAGGTCGGAGCTTACGTAAAGTCGATGGTCGGTGCAATCAGGTAGATCGAGAGCAGAGGCTTTAATCTGAATAACATTTGAGAGTTGTCTCGAAAGTGACGGGTTCACTTCAGAGGCAACTCTTTTTTGCCACACATTCACTTGTATGCCCATAGGAAAATGTGATATCCTAAACTTGCTTTGATATTCAAAGTATTATGAAGGAAAGGTCATATCCGATGGGAAAGAAGGTCAGTGAAGAAAAGACATTGAGCCGCGGCGGAATAGCCGGTCTGGTCATATTCTATTTCAGTTTTATCCCTTACCTGATCCTCGTATGGGCCGCAGTTGCAGGCACTGACACTTTCTTTGGCGGAGATGCTTTCAAAGGCTATGTTTACGGCTTTAAAGCTGTGGAATACATGGGACTCTTATTTTCAATCATGCTCCCGGTCTATCCTGTCTGTCTCGTCTATCAGATCCTTTTCGGACTGCTGTATATAATCAGACGCCCGAGGGAAATAAAACGTCCGGCAGGAATATATGCAGGCGTTTTTGTCCTGCTTATCCTTATTCCGTGCCTCGTATATTCCGGCAGGGAACTGGTCTATTACTCGAAGAATGTTCACGGAATACGCGAAATGCTGTCATTGAAGTATGGTGAGGAAGTAGCGGCGGATTGTAAGATCAGGCTCGATGATATGGAAGATGAGGAGTTCTACGTATATTCCCCGTTACTGCTTAAGGACCGCCCGTTTACCGTAAGCCGTAACAGAGAGGGAGATTTTGATGACCACGGATACCTTATCCTGGAGTTTGAGAACGAGAATGAAGGATTCCGTGAAGACCTGAACCGTTATGCTGACAAGAAGTTTGATATGCCTTCGAATATGCATCTTGAGGCTTATTGCGAGAATATTGATTTCGGCGGTTACAAGTATGGTGACGACTATTCGTCCCTCATTCCGTCAGCTGAATATTCCGTCTTTAAGATGTATGTCGAGCTTGAGGATGCAGATCAGGAAACGCTCGAAAAGCTCCTGGTCAGCATTTGGGAGGAGCAGTGTCCGAAATTCGCGGATCTGCTGGACAGTTCGCTCGTTATCATCGTATCCGTCAAAGGTCAGGCCGTTGCTAATATGCAGATAACAATGCCGATCCCCGAGAACCATAATCTGCCTGTCGGCTCGATCGGCGTTCTGGATGCGGGCAGGGAACAGTACGGGCTGTGCGACAAGGCGTTTTACATCTGAAACGTTTCATAGAATTGTTTCTTTCTGCCGAAATGGCCCCTTTTTTTGATTGAAAAGCCCCCTCTATTTTTATATAATAGCAACTCGGAAACTATATTTCATTCCACTAACAAATTCCTTGAAAGGAAAGGAGAAATAGACATGATTTATTCAACAGAGATCAAGAACATGTGCTCTGTTCATCAGGGTGTTCATCACGGTGCCGCACCGATCCCTGAGGAAGCAAAGTGGGTAA
>JAIKWL010000055.1 GCA_024684815.1 Saccharofermentans sp.
ATCATTACTGTCTCCTTCTGTTATAGATTTTGATTATGGCAGTGATTTTACGCCTATTTACCTATTATGTCAATAGGTTTATAAATTTACTTCTTTTCCTGTCTGCTCTCATAGTCCTTGAGCGCTGATTCTATTGCTTCCCGTGCCAGGACTGAGCAGTGTTATTCGCATCTATAGGACTTTATTGAATAATTAGAATCAGGGAAGCCTTGAAAATAAAGAGCCTTGGAAGAATTTGAAAGTTGTCACTTTAGTAGAGGCTTGCGTCCCCCCTTCTCCGCCAAGACCCGTAGACTTTGTGTTTACGGTTTTTTTGTTGCAAAAAACAGTTGCCTGCAAAATGCAAACAACTGATGGAAGAAAATCTGTTATTTAGATGTTCAGAGCGTTTATGAATCTCTTCTGTCAGAACGGATCTTCCGTCTCACAGGCAACCAGATTTCATTGTGCAGACCGACTCCGTTATCGTTCGGAACACCGTAACGCTCGACATTATATTCGTCAACGAGGTCATACTCATCAGCTTCGAAAAGCCATTCTCCGAAGATATACCGGCGCATTTCCTGTGATGCCTCTATTGAATTATCCCTGCACTTGAATTTTGCCCAGACAGTCTCCGGTATCGTTATCACCGTAAGGCCTTTGGGGATCTTGCCTCCCTTGTAATCAATGCCTGTGAGGAACAAAAATCTCTCGTCGAAAGATATTCCTTCATACTCTTTTGACCACGGCCTGCCGGACTGATCCAAAATGGTATCGCAGTCGCCGACACTTATGCCGTAAAAAACATCCGCACTCAATTTCCCGCCGTTCTTATTTATGAAGTCATAAACGAAGTCCGGTATCTTCTCAAATTTGTTATCATTCGAAAAAACATCTGCCGCGCCCAACACCTTGAACTCCGGCATCTTCTCTATTACGACATCCACAGTATCCGCGCCCTTGACCGAGAATTTAAGTTTCAGCGGCAGGAACACCTTTGCAGGCTTATTCTTCTTTTTGATCTCATTGGGTGTGGCATCGTGGAAACGGCTGAATGCCTTTGTAAAACTCTCGGGCGTCTCATAACCGTACTTTGCTGCCAGATCGATGATCTTCACGTCTTTCTCTATCAGTTCCATCGCTGCCAGATAGAGCCTTCTGCTCCTGATATACTCACCGATGGTATAACCCGTGATCATCTGAAAACTGTTCTGCAGATAACTTGCTGATACATGAACTTCCATAGCGACCTCCTTCGGACTCTGAACCGTCATGATGTTCTTCTCCAGATATGAGAGTGTCTCATTAATTACATCAACCCAGTCCATTTTTGTCCTCCACCGATAAGTTACTATGTCCGTCTTTATAAATCCTGTCTTAGAATTTGATGATCTGTCTTCTTATGATCTCTTCTTCACATCAGTGATGGTTCCGTCCGGATGCTGTATCTTGAGTCCGTCAAGCTGCGATGACAGATTTCCGATGACCAGTGCCCTGTATTCATTACGGAGCTTTGTCTGTTCTTCTTTTTCTTCAGGAGAAAGACCATCTGTCTTAGATTTTCTGCTCAGCTCATTTATACGTTTGATCAAATGTTCGAATTCCATGTTATTTTTCCTTACGTGATTATAAAGAAACGAAAATCTGTCTTTCTCTTGTCACATATTATCAGTTTGTCTTTCTTTACAAAATCACAGCTTGAAGCCTTACTGTTTCTTCAGCCCAGAAGATCTGCCAGAGTATCTTCGGTCGGTACAGGCTGCCAATGTCCCTCGACACAAACGTCTGCACCGGTCGAACGGATCTTCTCTGCCAATTCGCCTGCCAGTTTCTTATCCTTGATCCCATCATGGAATTCCGCGCAGGCTGAATCTCCAATGAAAAGTGTCTTATCTTCGCACACGTAAACAAGTGTCGAATCGTCTGTATGAGGAGCCGTTGTCTGAAGGATCCTTATCGTGCATCCTCCGAGATCGACCGTTATGTCGCCCTCGAAAACAATATCAGCCGGAACAACTATCACTTTCCGGCCGCCCGCATATTCATTCCGGATGCTGTCGTACATATTCAGAAATTCGTCAGGACCGTTTGCCTCTAACTTCTTCATAAAATCCAGAAGATGCCCGTTTGTTGTTTTGTTTGCAATGGTAAGACCGTTTACGGCATGCATCGCGAAAGTGTGGTCCCAGTGCCAGTGCGTAAGTACCGTAAGAGAAGGGAGCGGCAGACCTTCCTTCAAGAGAAGATCGTAAAACTCTCTGATATGCGCTTCCGAATGACCCGCATCGATTGCCAGGCTCAACTTATCGCCCTTGACATAGCCGAGATTCGGACGGTCGCGCTTCTCCTCAAAAGGCATATACCATATATGTTCGGAAAGATTCTTAAGTTCCATGTGTTATCTCCCTCAGATCAATTATATGACCCGCGTATCTCAGCCTTCCCGTGCCGTCGTGAACAGTGCCCTCAGGTCATAATATGCGCCTGATGCACCCGGCATATGATCTGTTGATGTGCCGACAATCTTCTCGCCGTCCCAGTAACTTACAGACAGACTGCCGCCCATCATTCCGGAATAGCGGTCCTTATACTCCTCCCACTTATCGATCTCATACTCTTTGATTATCTCCATAGCAGGTTCAATGACCGTTGCGGGAATGAAACGGAAATTCTTGTCCTGCTGCAATATCAGCCGGGTGTCAGAGAACTTCCATACTCTGATACAAGTGTATCTGGGAGGGTTTGTCGTCGCATATTCAGATATCGAGAAGAGCATTTCGGTCTTGATCTCTGCGCCGCACTCGGAGCATGTTTCCCCTGTCTGAAGTTCTGCTCCGCATTGTGAGCACGTCCAGCCTGCACCGGGATCAGTTGTATTATTGTCATCAGAAAGTTCCGGAACTTCAGACTGCGGCGTGGAATCTGTGCCGGTTTGATTATCTGAACGGCGTTTGCCGCATTCAGGACAGAAATTGCTGATCGGGCCGGTATATCCGCAGCTGCATGTGAAAGTGCCGGTCTCTTCTTTACGCTGCTTTCCGCAGTTGGGACAGAACTTACTCGAGAAGAACGTCCCGCATTCGCACTGCACCACACCTTCCTTGCTGCCGGCTGTTTCTTCGGCAGAAGAAGATACGACTTCGCGGTAAAGAATGAAATTGCTTTTTCCGCCGGATGCAGCATCACTCAGATCAATGTGAAGTCTGTCATCAATATCGTGCCAGGCATGATCGATGTTGTAGAGTATCTGATCACCATTCTTAAGTGACCAGTCGCCGAGTTTCAACTGAATATCCTCACTCGGATCACGCTGTGCTGCCATATCCATCATATTCATGCCCATAAATCCACGGGAATCAGACGCCATAAGCGGACCTGTCGGAAGAACACCATAATTACCGATAAGAACAGCACCGCCGTATTCCATGTTGATCCCCACTGTTTCCGTAAGGGTAACAACACACTTTCCGTCAGCACTCTTCCATGTTCCTGCGAGTTGTTTGTAATACTTGTAGTCAGGATTCTGTATTTCCATCTGCGTTCCGCCTCTTCATATTTTTATTGATGATCAATAGATCAGGTTAGCGATAGGCTCCAGGAATTCATAGATATCGTTCGACCACATGGATGCCCATGTAAGGAATGCATATACCATTCCGATAATGTTCGCTATGAGCCCTATAACCGCCATCGCCTTCAGCCCTCCGTTTTTCCTGGCTAAACCCAGAATCGAAAAGACAGAGCCGGCAAGACCGGTTATTGCACATAAGATATTAAAGAATAAGACCCAGGCCAAAGACATTGTAAATATACCCAATACAAATCCCGCGATCGCTGCTCCTTTTGACTTTTTTGCAGGTGCAGGAGAAGTTGCAGCAGGCTTAAAAGGAACCGGAACTGCCTGAGACTGTAGAACTGGTTGAGGCTGCTGCACCTGAACGGCGGGCTGAGATGCCGGTTTAACAACGGGTGCGCCGCAATTTGCACAAACGGGCTGGTCATCATTGATCATCGATCCGCAAGAGCTGCAATACATGAGCCAATTCTCCTTTATCCGTATTCAATTAAACAGATTACTGTTCTTTATAGTTGTCTCCGAAAGTTTCGTTTTCGACATGAAATAACGCTCCGGTATCTTTATCATGCTCCCATGGAGCAGACCACACGGAAATTGCCACATGGATATTATCGTGTTTCTTGTTGAATACGTTTCTTTCTGAATCAAAAAGGTCAAGTTCATCCATGACCTCATCCAGGATCCTTTTGTTATCTTCTGCCGAAAGCTCACGTTCGGTAATGATCTTGATAGATACGCTGACTCCCGGATCAGGGTTGCTGGTCTCGAATTCAAGATCGTATTCTTGGGTTATATCGTTGAGATCAGCCCTCTCAACGAATTCCTTAATATAGTAGTGTCCAAAATCACTGCCGCTGAAATAACCCTTGCCCTCTCCTTCCGAGACATTATATTCAAAGCCGAATTCCGTATCCTTCATCTCGTATACGGTCGTATCTGAACTTTTATTTAATTCATGAGTTCCAATCTCTTTGCAAGGTCCGAACCAGTATTCACAATACTCTTCTGCACTATTGTATTTATCTGAGTGCTTCCTGTTTCCTGAAGAACTTCCTTTTCCGGGAAGAAGAGAACATCCGCTCATAATAACTGCAGTCAGAAGAACACCGGAAACGATTCTTGTCTTTAGATATGAAGGTTTCATATTACTCCTTATAGATTTCGAGAATTCCAATCATAATTATACAGCGACATTCACTATATAAGTATCTATCAGTCCTCACCCTTGATCTGCCGGCGATGACTCAGTTCATCAGGTCAAATATCTCATTGTATGCCTGACAGAGCGGAATCTCTTCATCCGGCTTCTCATCTCTCTCGCCAGTCACAAAACCTGCTATTCCGTTAACCTCGGATGCATTATCCGTAAGCACGATCTTCTTTCCGGAATTGAGCAGTATCGTCATTTTTCTCCTGTAATCAATGTAAACTCCGGCTCCTCTCCTGTGTCTTTTGATATCTTCCATATCTACAGAATCGATATCGTCGACGTCGATCTTTTTTCTTACGAACAGATGATTTATCGTTATTGTTCTGTCACGTATAACAATGGAAGCTCCAACACCCTTGTCGATAAAACAAAGAACAGCGATTATTACTGTTAAAGCCAGCGATGCTATCATCGCCCAAAACATCGCCTCATTCAAAATGCCGATTACAATCAGAAAAAAAGTAAAGAATGTTAATACTACACCTAAAATCTGTAATACCTTGTTCTCATGCTTGATCTTGTACTTCATCTCTCTGTCTCTCCCTTATTTTTTTGTTATTGATCAGCCGGAAAAATATGATCTTATATCCGCATTGCAGGCCGGGCAGTATTCGAGCGGTTTCTGCAAAGGCAGTATTGTTCCGCAGAACGGGCATGTCTCAGGTCCTGTGATGCTTTGTCCCTCAACAGCAGGGTTAACGTTTTGTATATTGCCGGAAACAGCGCCTGCCATGCCCAAGCCTGCGAAGCCTCCGACAGCTCCGGCCGGATTTGAAGCAGCAGATTGCATGGCTTTTGTTAAACCTAAGGCGACCAGAGCCTTGAGCGCATCAGGATCATCAGCAAATATCTTCGCCGAATCGTATTGTTCGACACGTTTTCTTGATGCCTCATCGAGAGTCAGATCGGTCAGCGCGATCGACTCGACGACCATTCCCCGCTGCTCATACCACACCTTCGACACCGCTTCATTAACCGCATCTTTTAACCTGCTCTTATTCGAGAGAAGCTGAGGGAATGGCACTTTATCACGTGAAGCGCAGAGATTAAGAGCTTCCTCCATGTGATCCTGTACTTCCAAAAACGGCTGTTTAGGTCTTTCAGGTGAGCCCATGAATTCGTACAGGGTGGTATCTTTGCCTGTTTTCTTGAAGAATCTGACCGGGTCGACGATCCTAAACGAAAACATTATCCTGAATTTAAAATACAGATTCCCGTAAACCGGATCGGGATAAGGAACATTAAGGTATTCATTACAGGTCTGGTTCATTATCTCAAGCCCGTTAACAAAATATATCCTCTGACTTTTCGTTACCTCACCTGCAAATCTGAATCGGTCGAAAACATCTCCCACAACACTTTTGACTCCGCCTGACAGAACAGATCCGGACGATGAGTTTTCCCAGGTATACAAACCCGGCGCTGTAACACTGTCAACGATCTTACCGTTGTCGATCATAAGAGCATAAGTGCCTTCCGGAACAAGCACCTTTGATCCTGCCGATATAATATCGCTGCTGCCCTGATTGAGGCCGGCGGAATTCTGCCGGTGTGAACGTTTAACTAATCTGTCCTGTCCCAGAGAATCTGTTCTGAATGTTTCAAGATACTGGTCTTTAAGTTCTGAATTTATTGAATCCGACAAAGTGCCGGCAATGTTGCTGATAAACCCCATAATTCCCTTTCCTAAAAACTTCCGGCAAGTCTTAAAATTTCTGTTTGCACTTATAATGTATCCGGCAACAAACAAAGGCAACACTATAACTCCGACAACATTGCCCAATAAAAGATATTATATCATTTCCAATTAAGTAATATTCAGTATATTATGCACTGGCATTTCATCCGGGCAAAAGTTAAACACCAGCCGGGAAAGAAGGTTTTTCTATACTAGCATTCACGGAAATATGCTTCCGTTTTCCATCATTACTCTGATGAGACCAATAATAAAAAGGTGTGCAGGATAATAAATGTAGAAAAACCACTTCATTCCCTTCCATTTACCTCTTTCACCGTTATACTGCTTCAAGATCGGAAGCGACAACAAAGTGAACATCTGAATAATGCCGTACACCTTATCCATAAAGATAAAATACACTGCCGCATATATAGCAGTCCAGATGAGTAAGGTAACCGCTTGTTTTTTGAAATCACCGCGATTCAAATACAGAAACACCGGACACATAGCTGCAACCGTTGACCAATCAGAAGGGAATGTAACAACGCAGATAAGGATCACAAGTATGATCTTAGCCCATTGCGGCAAACGCTCTGTTGTAAAAATGACCATGAGGACGACTGACCAGGCAAGTGACCACATAACACTGGTCATATTAAACATTCCGTTCGGGATAAACGGTATTCCGCTGGCGAAGTTGTATGCAAAATGCGATATGACAGCAAAAGCAAACAATCTGAAGATATACTTTCTTACATTTTTTGTGTAATAAAAACCCTCTGCAATAAAGAACCACATGATAGGGGCCGTCAGTCTTCCCACAACATGCAGGAGCATAACCCACCATATCTTCTGACATCCGGGAAAAAGAAGCCATGTAACGTGATCGATCGTCATCGCAATGATGGCGATCAGTTTTATCTGATTTGAATTTAATCCCTTTTCCTGTTCCATAAATCCACACAGATTATCCAAACTCTATATTAAATCCGCTGATCTTTTCTTCATGACCGTCAGGGTATACTTCATACTTATCAAAAACGATCTCCATGCCAAGTAAAATCAATCCGTGTCCGCTAACATATGACGGATAAGATGAAAGATCTATTTCATCTTCAGCAACGTTTTCTATATTATGCGGCGGCATACGGTCAGGAAGCTGGTGATACTCAATATACCAATACCAGGGAATAAGAGGGTAATGAATAGTACTTCCTCCATCTAAAATACCGGTTTGAAAAACAGGGATACTCATCACGATAAAAACAACTACCACTATGATCAGTAGGATTCCGATTACATTTTTCTTATTATGTGACATCTGATTATCTCCAGGACCTATGACTTTCTTCCGGTTCAAACGTTCTTACAATAATCTCAGGTTTCGTCAACCCAAACGCTTATTTTTCTTATTTTTTTATCTTTAAGCACTTTATACGCCTCAGACTTCTTAACATATTTAAAAAGATCTTCATCGCCGGGTTCGTGCCACTCACATTCGCTTAAGGAACTCACCTCATCACAAACATCATATTGAAGCTCAAGATGCATCTGATAAAACTCTCCGTCAGGTGACGGTGTCTGACGGACAAGACAGAAATAGCATGCCGGTGAATCCTTATCAAACGGATAGCATTCGACTTCATAAAGCAGCATTTCCTCTTTGTTGGGCCGGGCTTCAGAAACCACATTGAAAAATGTTTCTATTGCCTGATCAAGTGACATATCCTGTTTGATCTTCTTTTCGAGTTTTTTGCATAATTTCTTCTGGTTATCGATAACATGATCTGTCTCTTTTACAGCATTTCCGGACGGGACCCATTTTTTTCCGTCAAAGTAATCGCATCGTGTATCGGAAAGAAATCTCTCGCTCCCGTTCTTATGATCAAACAGACTTTGGGAATGATCAATTGATATCAGTTCATCTCCGGAATATGAATACTGTTCATTCCAAACATCTATATCAGGCCAGCTTTCGATAAGCGGATAACTGTCCATTCTCTTAAAGGCTTTTATTCTCGTTCCTTCCATCTCATAAGCAAAACATATTGAAGGTTCCGGATCGTCAAATCCGTATAACATATACCCAAAACAATAGTCGCCCTCATATTCAAGAAATGTAATCGACACAGTATGATCGGCCGATAACTCTTTTGCTGCCACAAGACGGTCTTCAAGAAAGTAGTATTCATAGCCGTTAAATGGTCTTTTGGGTTTCTTTATTGACCGGCCTCTCTTAACTCCTCCGACTAAAAGATCGGTTTTAGACAGGGAATAATAACCGATTTCCAAATAATCCGATCCGGAAGCATATTTCAACACATAATCTTTATCTTCCAGAACGAATTCGCCTCGCTCTACAAATGCTTTATACTTATTGAATAATTCTTTAGTAGAGATCATACCGATATCTCCTTTACCATATATCCGCATGTAAACGGAAAGAAATCATACTTTTTGGTTCCGGTATGAACTGCTCCGTTCTGCTCATACCATTTCCGGAGCTTTTGATTCTCTTCAACGATTCCGATATTGATCAGCCTGCATCCGTGCTCAGCGGCAGATTTATATGCATGCTCCAATAATCTCTTCCCGATTCCGCAGTGCCTGAATTCGGGAAGAACCGAAAGATTATTGAGCTCGCATTCGTTATTATCCTGCATCAGCAATGAGTAATACCCGCACAGAACACCTTCCTGTTCATAAACAAACATCAGACGGGGTTCGTTATCCATCTGCCAGCAAAGCCTTTCTTCTGTAGTTGCAAATGCAGTAAATCTCGGAGCATTATCTGCAGTAAAGCCAAACTCATCTGCTACAGTCTTAAAACTCTTTCTTATGATATCCACACATACGGGAACATCTTCACGCTTAACTTCTCTGATCATTAATTCATCCCCATAACATTTTTATGATCTCTTTTGCTGTACACGGATCTATACAAATAATATATCTGTTATTCAAATCTGTCAGCCGTTATATGATCTCTTATACAGAAACGGAAATCTATTTTGATATAAACATCCCGTATTCTTTCGGAACTGTCAGCACACCGTCTTTCATTTTTGAAGAGAGCAGCTCACAGATCTTATCCTTCGGAATAGAACTAAGATCCGTCATACTCTTAAGAGAATATATATAATCGACCATATCGTTTATATCTGTTACCTCAAGAGAATCTTTGTAATCTTCCCTTCTGATATCGGTGAAAACCTCTTCTAATATCAACGCCCCGTTTTGAAGCGTGAACGTTTTGTCTGTGCCGTCTTTAACTCCATATACTGACAACAATTCAGAAAGATATTCCATTATTCCGTGTATACCGAAGGTGGCACTGTAAAAGCAGCAGGACGGCTTTAATACCCGTCTGACTTCCTTAAGGCCCTTTGAAATATCGGGGACATGATAGAGCATCATGTTTGCGATCACGGCATCAAAAGAATCATCTTCAAACGGTATATCCATAATATCGATCTGTTTATATATGATATTCGGATAATCTCCTATCGTCTCCCGTGCCTTGACAAGCATCGCTTCGGAATAATCGGATATGACCAGTTCCGTGCAGGACCGGATAACATCTTCGTGGCCTTTCCACATGCTTCCCGTTCCGCATCCGAGTTCCAATACCTTCATGCCTTCATGTATATCGTAATTGGAAAATATCCAGTTGCCGAACCCTGTTTTATTTGTTGAATACTTATCGTGAATAGAGATCCTCTTACTGAGACATCCGGAAGATGAGTATTGATCTTTTACAGTGTTCTTATCGTTAATACTGCTCATATCTTTTCCCTGCTGACATCAGATATTCCATTCGGACTTAAGAAGCCTGTATTCCAGACGTGTTTTCATTTTTCCGTCATGCCACTCATAATCAACATGTTCCGCCTCTTTTATCATGCCGCACTTTTGCATAACACGTTCAGAACCTATATTTTCCGCAAGACACCCGGTTGTGATCCTGTACACATTATCCTCAGTGAACGCAAATTCGATCACTTTCTTCAGAGCCTCTGAAGTATAACCGTTGCCCCAGAACACCGGATAAGTGAAATAACCCATATGAACGATCTTCCCGACCGGAGTATTATCGATGACAGTGTATCCGATGCTTCCAACCTGCTCATGAGTATCTTTCAATTCCATATGAAGGAAATAGTATTTCCGTTCTTTACCCGCTGCATCTTCTAAAACATTCGCGAAAGCTTCTTTGGCAGATTCGACCGAATCAAGCTTAATTTCCTGCATATAATACATTGTCTGTTCGTCAGTCATCAGTCTGCAGTAATCATCAAAATCATCAATGACGTAGTCTCTTAGTATCAGTCTGTCAGTTTCAAGATAGATCATGTTATCGCTTTTCAAATATCATGAGACCTTTCTGCAGATAATAGTATCCATGCAGTGATAATGAGGCACTCCGCCGCTGTTATCCTCGAAGATCACCTCGTCGATCCGTTCGATCTTCCAATCGGCAAAATAAGTGAAGAGTTCGCCGGATCTCCACATCTTCTCTTCCTTATCCCAATCGGGCGGCAGTTCAAGGAATGACTTTTCCACAAAAACGTTGATGTAAACTATTCCGTTTATCTTTGTAATCGTATCAAGTTTCTCGAAAAACTCTTTTTTGTTCTCCTCGAAAAGATATTGAACCGTACCTGTTGAATATATGATGTCAAACTTCTCATCCGTGCTGAACGTATTAATGTCATCAACATACGCATTAATATTTTCTTTTCTGTCATCAGCCAAAGCAACGGTCTTTCTTATACCGTTCTCAGTAAGATCAAATGCGGTAACATCATAACCTTTCTGAGCCATATACACTGCATCTTTGCCTTCTCCGCAGCCGATATCGAGAACTTTTTTGTCAGATGAAGGAGGACACAACTCTATAAGTTCATCCAGAAAACTGCCCGGTTCCAATCCCCAGTAATAAGTATCTCCCTCATACCACTTTTCATAGTTTGTCCTTATGCTCATATGCTATCCCCTTAGTTTTGTTTTCTGTACTGATTTAGCTTACCCACACATCAGTCATGTTGCATAAGCTGTATTTTCCGTCAACACACTTTAATTCATACTCCAGACATCTCGCACATCTTGTTCCGAAGTAATATGTAATAAGAGCCTTGCCTTCTTTAAGAAGTATATTGAAGCGGATCTCGGGACGGAGAAAAAATCCCTTCTCATTCGTCAGTGAAAAACAGCTTCTTTTATATGGTACGCCATTGAGCAATTCGCCTTTATCAAACAGCCAGTACATCTCTATATCGGGTTTCTCATCTTTACAGGAGCAGGAAAGTTTTCTGTCATACAGTATCCACACACGGTCTGAAATCCAGGAACAGTTGCTTTTATTCTCTTTATACAAGCGATTGCACTCATCCAGCATAACGGGCTCTATAAGTGCGATCCTGTGCATGTTGACCGTGTATTCAACATCAGGCCTTAACTTTTCCTCCACACTTTCGATATTGTTTTCAAGTATAGTTAACGGTCCCCACGCATATGATGACAGCAACTCCAAAGCATCTTCCTTAACACTCAGAGAATCATCGGAAACCACAACCTCCTGCAACAGATCTGTCAGCTCTTCTTTAATGTCAGATATGTCCTGTCCGTAATAAGGATCCATGAACCAGTCAAGACAGAGCAAAAGACTCAGTTTTGAAGCTTCGTCAGTTCCTGTTAATACAGTACGGATTGCATTTATCCCCTGTCTGACGATCTGTTTTTCTTCATCCGAATACGATACAAATCTGCTTTCACCCATAGTCTGTTTACCTTTTTATCTTTTGAGAAAATGTTCAGATCTATCCTTATTCATATATCCAAATATCAGGAACTGAATCATCCATTGTCGCCAGGTTGAAGCAGCGCAAACTCTCCATGCCTCCGAACTGAGAATCAGAAGCATATACGATACAAGCTAAAACACCGGGATCTCCGTCAGGCAGTATAAAAGGTGTTATCTTGTCATAATTTATCGATGCGATACTTGCATCAAGATCAAGATCTATCATTCCGTCACAGTAATCCCTTATGACCGTATCAGTTTTACTGAAGAATTCCACATCTGTCATACCAAGACGCTTTGTGACTTCGCCTGCCTCCAGTTCGTTCATCGTATCGAGATCGTAATTGTAAACCTCGGTTGTAAAATAATCCGAACTGTGATGACTTATCCGGATAAGGAGGGACAATGAATTGCTCTTAACTCCATATGCATATCGGATCGCAAAACCATCATCAACATTGTCCTGCGGATATGTCTCCTGAATATGATTGCTGATCGCAGTGTTGATCTCCGTTGCTTCCCCGCCGTCAATGAAAACAAACGGTAAGACAGCTTTGTACTCGGACCCGGATGAATCCACCATAACAGCTATAGTCTGAGATTCAACCTTCACATCATGGGTTGAGGCCAATTCTTCAGATGAATCATCTGTCTCGATCAGCGTTTCTGATCCGGCAGTCTCAACTTCAGTAACCAGCGGTCCGTCAGTATCCGATGGCTTAACAGCGGGCTTGTCGTTCCCGGCACATCCTGCCGCTGTAAGGATCACAGTACCGGCAAGACATATAGTGATTAGTTTTCTAAATTCCTTCATGATCAAATTCCTTCCCCATTATTCATACTGAATTTGTTTTCTATGGATTATCCCACAAAGGGAATTATAACATGTCGGTCAATACTGTTTTCAAAAGAAAAAGCAACAGAAGATGTCCGGGATAGAAAACATAAAACAACCACTTCAGGCCCTTGCCTTTCTTACCGTTATAAAGGAACAACGGAATAATACTCAGCCCTGTCGCGCAATAGTATCCCATTGTTCTTGTAACCGCAAGGAAGGCAACTCCCACACCGGTTCTTAAGAAATGATTTGTATCTTTCAATACATAGAAAAGGAAAACAGTGATGACTGCAAAGCATGTGTAGTCGGCTTTCACTATTATTGCGATCACCGATATTGCGATCACAGTGATTATCCCGAGAAAAGATCTGCCAATACTGTATTTACCCGTACCTTCTTTCCTCTTTCCCCTGATAAGATCAAAGAGTATCAAAGCAAGTATTGCAAGAAAAAAGGTCAACATTATATTTTGATGATCAAGACTGATCTTTCCTTCAAAAGCCAGATCGAACGGCACTTCGCTTACAAGCGCAAATATCCCCATCCTGAGCAGATATTTCTTTCTGTTCCTTGTGTGAACATAACCTTCCGCAATGCAAAAAGAAAATATCGGCATTGCCAGCCTGCCGACTATTCTCATCCACTGCATCTCAGGGAAAAAGACATCGCCTGTGTGATCAAAGACCATACTCACCATGGCAATGATCTTCAGCATAGTTCCGTCAAGGAATCTGATATCATTTGCTTTTCTTAAGCTATTACTCAAATCACTTCACCACGCATCCGTTATTTCTGAACAAGTCTTATCTGAAGCACAGGAACATAACCGATGTCTACAACCTTGTAATCATTGAGTCTCTTTCCCTGTTTCCAGATAAAATGCGGAATATTGATCGTCTCTACAATGCTTCTGCTGATATCGGCACGATCCAGAAGACCGATCAGTTCAGAATAACTTCTTTGAATATCGGCAATCGCATCATATCTTTGCTGTGCATTATCCACACTCACCCTTAGAAGATAAGGGTCATTGTTATTTGCCCCTATTGAGAACAGTCTCATAAAATCCCTGTAAGCATAGAAGTTATAATGAATCGATTCCATGCTCATCCCGATACCTGAAATCCCCAAAAACAGAAAAGATTCACTGACATTTCCGTTTTCTCCGTCTGAATCGAAAAGACTGATCAGACCGCCCAGCGCCGGAGCGGCAATCTTAAGCTTACCAATCTGTTTTTTATCCCAATCATCAGGCCAGTCAAAACGGACATCCCTATCGCCCATAAATGCCGTTTCATGGACGTTTGACACAGAAGAAGGCATCTTTACATAATCCAGCATAAAGCACCCGCTGAATGCATAAGGGCCTATCTCTTCGATCGAAGAAGGAAGCTCGATCCTTTCAAGACCGGAACATTCGGAAAAAGCATAACTTCCTAACCTCTTTAACGAATCAGGGAAATAAACAGTCTTGAGATTATCACAGCCCGAAAAAGCATTGTCTTCTATTTCCACTACTGAATCAGGCAGACGGATCTCTGTTATCTCTCTGCGGTCCTCAAAGGCTTTACTGCCGATATTCTTTACGTCATCCGGAATAATTACAACGGAAGATGAGCCGTTATATCTTTTCAGGACACCGTCTTCCTTATCAAATTCGTCATATACAAGTGCATTAACATTACCGGCCTCTGCTTCAGTAACTATCTTAATATAGTTCCGGACTATGGCATCGTTTACGACGAAAGGCCTGCCGCAGCGACTGCAGATCGCAGCACTTTCATCGGAGTCGATTCTTAGCTCAGATCCACACGAAGGACACTCTAACGGAATAACCGGCATATTACCTCACAATGTTTGTACAGCTGTATTTGCGCCTGCTTTATGGCAGATCCATGCATCTTACCGCCGTTTTATGCATCTTACCACCAAATCGGTTGTAAAGCACTAAACGGTTAAATATACTCAGCCCAAAATCAATGAACGGACGGGCACTGACATGACACTATTACTGCTTATCATTTTAACAGCTGCAGAGATCGGATTTGTGATCTTTGAATTTATAAACAAGCCCACTGAAAAAAGGAAATGGACTGTAAGACGGCTCATAGTAAATACAGCTCAGCTTGCGTTTTACGGGATCATGCTGTTATTTCCCGGGATCGACACCGGCTTCAGATTCACAGGTCTCATAATTCTTCTGTTTATCAGGATCATCGCTGCAGTTCTTTTCGCACTTGCATACAGGAAAAAGACAGACATAAAGAAGACCGGATCAAAGATACTGAGCCTTATTATCAGCGTGATGCTTGTTATTTCAGCTTCTGTTCCGGCTTTACTTTTCACAGACTATGAGGGACGGCCGACAACCGGACCTTATACAGTCTCTCAGTGCAACTGCATTCTCGTGGATGAGAGCCGCATCGAGACATTCGAAAATGACGGCTCCAAGAGAGAAGTTCCGGCATATTTTTTCGCACCGGCAGAAGCTAAAGACGGCGAGAGATTCCCTTTGATCGTTTTCTCACACGGCGCATTCGGTTACTATCAGAGCAATGCCTCCACATATCTTGAGCTTGCGAGCAACGGCTATGTCGTCGTAAGCATCGAACATCCTTACCATTCATTCTTTACGAAGGATACATCGGGAAAGGCTATTACCGTTGACAGAGATTTTATCAGCGGCTGTATGAATGCAAACGCCGACATGCCGGAAGAAGAGATCTACGATCTGTCCCGCTCATGGATGGACCTTAGAGTAGCAGATATGAACTTTGCGTTAGATGCCCTGATCGCGGGCGCCGACAATAAAGATACCGGCTGCTACCGGTTTGAGAATGATGATTCCGGAAAAGATGTCCTTAATGCCCTCACACATATAGACACTGACAAGATCGGCCTTATGGGACATTCAATGGGCGGCGCCACTGCAGTTGAAGTAGGTAAGATCCGCGATGATATCGATGCCGTGATCGATATCGACGGTACAATGCTCGGCAATATGCTTGGTGTCAAAGACGGAAAATACATTATCGACGAGACACCTTATACGATACCTCTTTTCGAGCTCGAGAATGAGGAATCCCATTGGGATCTCCAGGAAATAGCAAAAATGGATTATCCTTACCCGAATATCACGATCAAGGATACTGCAGAGACATATTACTGCACATATGTTGAAGGCTCGCTTCACATGGATTATACGGATCTTCCGCTCTTTTCCCCTTTCCTAGCAAAGCTGCTCGGCTCGGGAAATGTCGATCATGCATTTGTGTCAGATACGGTCAATTCACTTGAAGTAAGATTTTTCGATTGTTATCTTAAGGGAGAAGGACAGTTTACGGTCAACGATTATTATCCGGGAGTTAACTGATGGAGATCAAGATCAGAAAGATCGGCGGGCAGGAACAGGAATATATAGAGATCGGGTGCCGCTCTGAAGATACAAGGGTCAAATCTATCGTGAGGTTTGTAAAAGGCCTTGACGGCAGCATCTCAGGCTCAAAAGGCGAGCATATCTATGAGATACCCGTAGTGGATATCTTCTATATCGAATCCGTGGATGACCGCACATTTATTTACACTTATAATGACAACTTCGAGACTAATCTGAAGCTTTATGAGTTCGAAGATATCCTTAAGGAGAAAGGGTATCTCAGGATATCCAAGTCAGTCATCTTAAACCTAATGAAGGTAGATTCGATAAAGCCTGCCCTTAACGGCAGATTCTTATGTAAACTCACAAACGGCGAGGACGTGATAATCTCACGTAAATACGTAGCGGAATTCAGAGAATTCATCAGCAGGAGGGCAGGCACATGAGAGAGCATATAAAGAACAACTTGATGAGTTTCTTCATAATAGTAACTCTGGTCAATATTGCGATCTTTATCTGCGGTATTGTCCTTGCACCTGATGAGAACCTCGGCTACACGGCATTTATAGTGCCTGTAATTGACGGATTGCTCGGCACGATTCCCGGTCTTGTCATGTATTCCAAGCGTGAGCTTACGGTCAGGCAGATGATCATCCGCGATATCATCCAGCTCTTATCGATCGAACTGATAATCATTGTATTCACGTTCGGATTCTCAGGATTCTCCAATGTGGAGATTCCAAAGCTCATAGCCGTTGTCTTATCGGTGGCATTTGTCTATGCCGGCGTGGTGGTCATCATGTACCTGTTCGATTTCAGGACAGCGAAAAAGATGACTGACGATCTTAAAGCTTTCCAGAAAGGCAGAAACTGATACAGATCTATCGTTATCTTATTCTTTATACTGCTCTTTGGTTATTTCCATTTCTATGATATTCCAGGGTTCTTTATGAATGGTCTCCCTGTCGGAAAAACCTGCTCTTTTATAACAGTTGTGCGCAATATCGTTATTCTCAAATACGCCTAACGTAACCTTATCTGCACCGAAAATATCAAATGCATATTTAAGACCTGCTTGAAGCATTTGAGTTCCATAACCTTTTCCACGAATGGAATCATCCACGATAACCCAACCGAAACGGAGAATATGCTTATCGCCGTTAAGGTATCTCATGATGAAATGACCCACAGCGCCGTTCTCGTCATCAAAAGCGATCCACGGATAAAAGTTATCAGGCTCCACGCAGTCACCGTTGTTCAGAATGTATTTATCATTTATGATCTCAGCCGTTATCGGATAATCCCCGAATAGCATTCCTCCCCATTTCATGAAAACTTCTTCATCACTGATCCAACTGATGATCTTCTCGGAATCACACTTCTTGTATGGCCTGAGTTTGAGCATATATTCCCTCCGGAAAGATAAACTGCAAAAGCTGTATATTTGATTAAAGATTATATCATGTCTTAATATGCTCTATATTTTGTAAACAATCTCCTCCCGATATATTTTTAATACATTCTTGTAGTAAACTATCCTGGTAGTTTCGGCAGAAGAGCATTCGGGAAGGCAGTGCTTATTTTCCGGCACTGAATTGCTATGGGAAAAAGGAACAAGAAAGCAATAATAATCACGGCAGCAGTAATGTTTACAGGAATCCTGCTTACACTCGCAGGTTTCTTCGGCAATTGGTTTTTCGGGCTTTTTACCAAGAGCTTTGATTACAGGAATATACAGCCGGAAGATCTTGGAAAGAATATCGAGACGGATATTTATATTTACTATGAGAACATTGACCTGCCGGATAAAGTCACGCAGTTTGTCGGAGATCTGAACGGCGACGGAGCGTTTATCCTGGTGGATCTATCCGCCTTAAGTGAATCCGACAAGGAGTTTTATTATTCATATTTCTTGCATCATGTTACCGTCACCGGCACATTAAGGGCTATGGACGATGCCGAATTTCAGGAATTAACTGAAAGTCTTTACCGGTTTTATGATCCTGTTTTTGAAGAACGGACGGATAATAAATTAACTTTGGAAGAATTCCACCGGTATCTGCTGGAACCGTATATCCCTTATTGTATTGAGATCAATTCGATCGGTTCATTCAACTGGACACCTTTTATACCCGCCGGCATTATTATTTTTCTGTTATCGCTGGTGCTTGAGATATGTTTCGTATTTAAACTCAAAAAAAGATTCGTATTACCTGTCGTATACGGTTTGATGATCATTATCCCGACTGTCATGTTATTCAATCACATCAGGACCATACTTTCGGTAAAGAAGGTCACGGATGGCGTATATACAATGAAGAATCTTGAATGTACTGATACCGGAGGCATGCTCGATTCAGGTTCCGGATCAGTAACCGATCTTATAAACTGGATCATGGATAACCATCTGTACGGTGTGAATATCAATTTTGACGAAAGCAATTTCCGTATCGGATGTGCCGCTTTTGCTGCGACGACACCGGAAGGCGATCATCTTTTCGGAAGGAACTTCGACTATCCCGAGACAGATATAGTACTGATCCATTCAAATCCCGAAGGAGCCTACGAATCTATCGGCATCGCTGATCTCGGCGTTCTTGGTGTCGGTCAGACTTATCCTTTAAGTCCCGACTCTCCTATTGGCAAAATGTATATGGTCATCACGCCTTACCTTGTAGTTGACGGCATAAACGAAAAAGGAGTCGGAGCAGGGATCCTGGAACTCAATATGGAAGAGACCCACCAGGATAACGGCAAACCGGATCTGCTTATCTTCTGTGCTATAAGAGGTATCCTCGACAACTGTGCTTCGGTCGACGAGGCTCTGGCTTTTCTTGATTCCTACGATATCCAGTCCGATCTTAACGCAACATATCACCTGTTCCTTACAGACAGAACAGGCAGATATGTCGTCGTAGAGTGGCTCGGCAACGAGATGGTCGTAACAGAGCAGCATAGCTGCACCAACAGCGTGATCGCTCCGGGCGAATATTATGACATGGGCGATCCTGACGAGAGAATAAACATCATTGACAACTGTCTCGGTCCTGACGGCATCGTCTCCGAACAGGAAGCAATGCAGATCCTCGATAATGCAAAAAGCGAGAAGCTGACTGAATGGTCATGCGTATATAATCTCGAAAACTTCACAGTCAATATCTGTATTGATACAGATTATGAGCATGTATACACCTTTAGTGTTGGTGAACTGAGATGATCTGAACTTATCCGTTCATGATCTTTTTCATCGGTTCTCCCCATGCTCCAAGCTTCCTGCCGTCATAACTTAAATATGTCTTGGCAGTTGTCTTGACAGGAGCTATATGTGACAGTTTCTGTTCAACGCTCTCATCCGAAGATAAGTAATCATCCTGCAGGACATTTCTTATCTTGCAGAGCATTGTCACACCGTCATGCTTATAGATAAAATCCGTAACTTCCAGTTCGAAGTTGACAGGCGAATTATTCAGGACCGGAACATCCAGCACTTCACCCTTGCCGATATCAAGACCGATCTTCATCTTATCCGGATTCCAGCCGCTTACGCAGCCGAGATAGTCAGCTTTGGGGAGCAATTCCTCAGTAACAAGATTGGCAGAGAAAACTTTATTGCGTTCTATATTTTCTCTGGTTGTCTTATTACCTCCGATACTGCACATAACACCCATCTCACCGTCCCAGAGATAACTGAACCAGCAGAACAATCCGAAATCAGGATTTCCGTTATCGTCATAAGTGCCGTATAAAAACAATGTTTGCGGGCAGTAATCGTTATTCGGTTTCAGGCTTTGCTTCCCCATTTCTGTCACTCCTCTTCTTATATCAGTTTTTCAAACTCTGCAAAAACATCTTCCTTGCTCCAGCTCTTAAGCTGACCTTTCATGAATACTATTTTACCGTCGATCCACTCTCTGGTATAGTTCCTCATGTTATCACAAGCTTTCTTTCCGAAGCAGCGGATTATCTCGTCCTGATCTCTTTCATTGATCTTGCTGCAGAACTCCACATACTCATCGATCTTCGGCATGAGTATCTTCCATGTTTCAGCTGCTTTTTCCGGCTCATTGTTCCTTAGATAAGCTGCTATCATGAACTTGTAAGTATCACGGTAAAAGCCCTGACAATGAGCTCTCATCTTTTCGTTTTCCATGAACCTGTCCATGATGGATAATCCCCAAAGACAGACCTTTTCGACTTCTTCTGCCGGACATACCCACATCATTGATTCGGCAGTATAAACTATCTGCTTATTGATCGCACGGATGAAATTCTGATAGTTGTCTCTTATCTGCGACTTCCAGCATTCTATCCCTTCATCTGTACTGATATCGATATAGTATGGGAGAAGTGTTTCCTGAAGCATATTGCTGCCGATAGAAGGAAGTGATGCTATCTGCTGCCGTCCCTTTTCCCATTCGGATGTATGCCAGTATATCCAGGCAAGAGCATAGTGACATTCCTCTGTAAGTTTCCTGTCGCCTGAATATCTGATCACCTGCTTCGCCCTGTTTTCAGCAGCTCTTACCGTCTGCTTCCATTGCTTGCTGTCATCAGATAACAGCCCTGCATAGTAAGAATTATTGGGATTAACAAAACGGCTCATATGAGCAACAGCTTGGACGTAAGCCGTCATGATCCCGTAATTGAAGATATTCTCATCGCATTCACGGTCAAGATATTCCACAGCATTATATGCTCCCTGAGACGGCTCTCCGCTGTCACGGAGCGTGTTAGCTTTCATGCATACTTCATCTGCAAGTTTAATATCGTAGCTGTCTGAATTAAAACCGAACAGGGCATCTGTCGACACATTCAAAGCCTGAGCCAAAGGAACGATCTGAGTAATATCCGGAAGACCGGCCCCGCTTTCCCATTTGCTTACAGCCTGACCGGTAACGCAAAGGATACCTGCCAATTCCTCCTGAGTTATCCCCAATTCGCGGCGATACTTCTTAATGTTATTTCCTAAAGACATAAATTCAACCTCTCAAAATGATATTTCTAAGATGCATCCTTGATAGCTTCACTATATCAGAGGCAGAAACAGAATCCTAACAATTCATTTTTGGAAAAAATCCAACCCGGAGTTGACTAAAAAAACAGCTGAGACAGGAATCACTTTGCAGGGGGAGTTTCCGGACAGATCATGTCAAAATAGTCTTTGTATCTGTCAACCTGAGGCTTGATTGCAAGATCCGACTTTGCAAATTCCGTCAATTCCTTAGCATCGACCCATCTGTAATCTACGGTCTCACCCTCCTGAAGAACAATGGCATCCTTATCACCGCTCACAATAGCAACATATGAGAACAAAATACTGTGACTTATTTCTCTTACAGTTCTTTTTATCAGTTCAAGACTGTCCGCCTTAAGTCCCGTCTCTTCGAAAAGCTCTCTTAACGCGCACTGTTCCTGATCTTCACCCTGCTGAGCAGCTCCTCCCGCACTTGCTTCCCAGTATCCGGGATATACATCCTTATCGGGATGCCTTTTTGTAAGAAGATAAGAGCCGTCGGAATGTTTAACAAGTATATCGCATACCAGATGATAGAAACCGTCGGGGATATGCTGATCATCTCCACGCCGTCTTTCCCAGACTTTGCCTGTCTTTTTACCTTCTTTGTCGTAAAGATCCCAAAGTTCCATATAATCAGATCCTTTTTGTATGAGTTCGTGATGATCAGTTTTTATCTCACACCATAAACAGTAGTGAACGGAGTGTTGGCACCGACAAACGCATTGGGCTCGGCATCGTAGTAAAATATCAGATAATCGAATGAATCAGGATCGGCATCATCTATTATCCTATATGCGTTAACCGCGCCATCACTTTCAAAAAAATCCTGATCAAAATGTTCGCAGTTAGACAGCTTTACCACCTGTTTACCGGTATATTGGCTGATCATATCCTCTCCATATGATTGTCCGCCAAAATCTTCATGTCCGTCTTCATACCGCTCAAAATCCTTATTGTTAAATGCCTGTTCATCCTTGTAAATATATACACTGTATGTCACATACTCTTCGTCTCTGTATATGATTACCGTATTCTTAAAATCCAAGAGCAGATCATTTATCACTTCATAATCAGAAGAACAGATAAAAATGTCCAAACCGTCATCAGTACTTACATCATCGTAGATATAATATTCATCGAACCTTTCATCCAAAGCTCTTATGAATTCTGTTTTTACTGTATTAAATCCTCTTCTACTGACGTAGTCATGACCGAAGTACGGTTCCTGTTTATATCCGCCGGGACCTGAATCTTCATCATAAACAGTATATCCGTCCTTGTAGTATGCTCTTGCAACGATATCTTCATTATCTTTAGAAGTTATCTTAAGCTCGTATTCAGATCCGTTTTCAACATTCTGATAGGCAACCGGACCATCGAACCACAATGTTGTACACTGCAGCTGGTTTTTAGCGACGATTTCCGCTTTAACCCTGTCACCGGTCTCTTCATATATTTTTGCCTGGGCATAAGCTATGACCTCATCTTCGGACAACGGCGCATCCGCAACGAATCTTTCATCGCTGCAACCTGTCATAAGAACTGTCAGCATCAAAAAAATAACTGCAATAAAATACTTATTCTTCATAAACAGCTCCCCTAACTGTTATCAAATAAAGATACCGTATCAATGCCTGAAGATCTTTCTGATCTGATCCTCATCGGCATCAAAACACTTTTTAATCTGTTTGACTATCTTATTATACGATTCTTCAGGTGACTCGTTATATCTCTTCGTAACATATTTATATCCCCATAGATATTCGGGAAGAGTATAAACGGCCACTGCCCATCCGTATTCCTCGCCTTTCTTATTCAGACGCGGTCTGAAATCCTTTACCGTAATGTATGATGACATCTGAAGCTTAGCGCAGGTTCCTTCAAAACCTTTTTCTCCGCCCTTGCCGAATCCCGCTTTTTCTTTCACTTCATTTGAGAATATGGATATCTTACCGGGAGCATCCCATATCTCGCCTTCTTTGGGCCAGAACAGATCCATTATGAGCTTCTCACGCCTTCCGGCTTTGCCGTCTTCAAACCTGGCATCGAAATCATATCCGTCCCTTCTGAAGTTGGCAAAATACGGAAACCATTTCTTTGATACAAACCCTGCTTTGTTCTGAAAAAACTTACCATATGCCACCTTGCCTGTCCGGGCAAGGACAGCACGCCATTCCCACGGGTCAACTTCAGGATCTCCGCACCACCAAAAAGAAGGCTCGGTAATATTCTCAACCGAGAAACCCGGGATCTCATTAGAAAATAACGGCAGAAATCCTACTTCCTCTATCACGGCAAGGAGTTCATCCGAATTATGAACACATGAGGGATCATCGAAGTCGACACCCTGCATTATCCATTCACCGTTAATTACTTCCATATAGCTCTTCTCTCTTTTTATAAAAACATCTGCCTTAGTGTTCCACGTAATGAAAAAATTATATCATGACCTGTTTTTCTGATGATCAGCTTTTGCGGACAATCTGATAATCAACACAGATACAAACAGATTATTTCTCATATACGTTTTGTTTTCATTTAGTTAATACTATGTATTCATCACGATTATATAATCAAACTATAATTCAACATAAGGGGTGACAATTCCGCTTTATTTTTCAATTCTTATCAATATGGAGGATTTTTCATATGGAAAACAAGAGTTTGTATGATTATTCATTTAAAGATGTTTCCGATCTGCTTTTGGATAATGTCGATGCTTTGATAATTGTCGATCCGGCGATCGATGCGTATAAATCCATAATCAGGCGCGGGATGTTCGAGAGTTTTCTGAAGGAATCCGGCATATATCACGATCTCATCCTGGATCTGTGGTTCCACTTTAACGATTCCAATGAAAAGGTTTCCGGAGATTATCAGATCTTTGCCGATAACACAGGTGTATTTAAAGGAAAATACAGCCGACGTCTGAAGCTTTATCTTGAAGACGGAGACAAGCCTCATCTAGTTCAGCTTACCGTCTATCCGATAGAGAATGCGAGCAAATATATTTTCTCCATGGACGAGTTTAATGATAATGAATCCCTGCAGGAATCCCTCACCACAAAAAAGATCAATACTATCCAGAATTCCTATCTGTTCTCAATGTATATAGACCTCGTTGAAGACACAACAAGCAGTATAAATGTTACCGAGATATCCGATGATGTTGTCAATTACAACCTCAAATATTCCGACTGGCGAATGATGATCGTTAACATGATCTGGCCGGAAGATCAGGAACAGTTCCTGCACAGGACCGATCCTGAATATCTCAAGAAGAATTTCACGCCCGGCAGAACATCCTCTTACGACTGTATGATGCGTAATCTTGAAGGAAAGTATATTTGGGTAAAACTTATCTTCAGCAGAGCGCAGACATATAACGAAGATGATTACAGATATGTCTTTATGGTTCAGGATATTAATGACACATCCATGGAATTAATGTCCACCCTTCAGAAATATGAGGAAAAAGCTATCAAGGATCCTCTTACGGGTGTATTTAATCATGGCGAGATCGAGAAACAGCTGAATAATGCCATAGCATATTGCCAGAAGAATGAAAATCCCGTATCGATCATGATGCTCGACCTCGATCATTTTAAGGCTGTAAATGATAACTACGGTCACTCTACAGGTGATGTGACACTGAAACTGTTTTCCAAGATCCTTCTGGAATTTGCTTCCGAGAAAAAAGCTCTTATCGGACGCTGGGGCGGCGAGGAATTCGTCATCATATGCCATGAAAACAACGGCGATAACACATATGCACTGGCTGAGGATCTGAGAAAGAGGGTCGAAGCTTATCTGTTCCCTGATATATGCCATATCACATGTTCCATAGGTGTTACGGAACTGAAAGCCGGCGACAGTTTTGAAGAAGCTTTCAACAGGCTTGATAAGGCTATGTATTCTTCAAAGAATAACGGAAGAAATAAAGTTACATTACTGTGATGTTATGCTGCCGTCTTGGCAGCATAATGCTTTTTCAGTAACAGGAACGGCAGGATATTCTAAGGACTTAACATGATCGACGGTTTTAGTGCACAACTGACTTTCTTACTGGTTGAATCAGTTCTTTGCTTTGTGCTGACTCCTTTTTACGCCATAAGCAAAGACCCTCTCCGTGCCCGCAAGTCTGTTGTAATATCACTGAATCTCACGTGCGGAACAATGTTGCTCTGTGAATACCTGTTCTATGTTTACAATGGCAGCACATCACCTTTTAATACCGTGATGATGTATGTGGTAAACGCCGGCGTATATTATCTGATAGTTCTCCTGTTATTGTTCTATGCAATGCTCGTCTTCTTCAGGCTTTTCGGAAGATTTGATTTCAAGCCTGATATGCCATGCAGAAAACGGCTTATCGCAATCATCATGATTGTTATTGCAGGCTTATTGCTCGTTTTCATTTCACATTTCACCGGCATTTACTATTATTTCGACAGCAACAACATATATCAGCGCGGTCCCCTTTTCTGGCTTGCTGCCGTCATCCCCACGATCGGTGCGGTGCTGGTCGTGTCAGTAATTATTCATCATAGAGGAAAGATGACGCTTGTTCAGCGTCTTGTATTGACCTCTTACCTTATCCTGCCTCTGACAGGAGAAATCATCCAGATCTGTTTCTTCGGAAGTTCACTGATGAATATCTTCATGGGTCTGTCCGTACTCCTTATGTTCTTTGAAAATGTTCTGGACAAGGAAAAAGAGATCGTAAAAGCCACCAAGACCGAGATCAGGACCGGGCTTGCAAATGAGCATGCATGTATCGAATGGCTTAATGCAATGAAAGGCAAAGAGGATCTTAAAAAATATTCGGCTGTCTTCTTCGATCTCCGCAAATTCTCGGATATCAACCGTATATACGGTGTCGAAAACGGCAACAGGATCCTCGCCCAATTCAGCACAATAATACAGAGCAAGATAGAAACCGATGAGATCCTCGGAAGACAGTTCGGCAATCAGTTTGTAGCCATTGTTAAAGACCGTAATCTTGAGAACCTTCTGGAACTGTTAAACGGAGTTGAAGTCCCGTTCACCGATGCCGAGACCGGGCTTGAGAACAAGGTCATCTTATCAGCCCGCATCGGTGTTTATGAGATAGACAGAGCTGATCTTGACGGTGAGGATATCCTTGTATTTGCAGCCCAGGCGCTGGTTATCGCCAAGTCAAAGGACAGCGATGATATCGTTTGGCTGACTCAGGAGCTTCTCGACAGTATTGCCGCTAAAAAGAAACTTGAAAGCGATATAAGGACGGGGCTTAAAAACGGAGAGTTCATGCCGTTTTATCAGCCGAAAGTCAACATAAAGACCGGAGAGTTGTGCGGGATAGAAGCCCTCTCCAGATGGGTCCATGAAGGTGAGACAATGTCTCCCGCATCATTTATCCCGATAATGGAATCTAACGATACTATCAGGCTTCTCGATCTGTACATCCTTAAATGCGTATGCGATGACATTGCCGAATGGATCAGACAAGGCCTTACGGCACATGTCGTTTCCGTCAACTTCTCAAGACGTAATCTTGCAGATCCCGAACTTGCCAAAAGGATAGATGCTGTGGTCAAGGCGTCAAAGATACCTTCAAACCTTATCGAGATCGAGGTTACCGAGACTGTTGACGAGTTCTCAATAGGCATTTTAAAAAGCTTCGTTGATGATCTTCATAAACTCGGATATAAGGTTTCTATTGATGACTTCGGAAGTGCCAGTTCATCCCTCACTCTGCTCAGGGAGATATCATTTGACACGCTCAAGATCGACAAGGGATTTGTTGATCATTCAAAGAAAAGAGATCTGTCGATCCTTACTTATATAATCAAACTTGCCAAAGAGATCGATACCGATATAGTGGCTGAAGGTGTTGAACAGAAGAACCAGGTCGATGTGCTCGATAACCTCGGTGTTGCCGTGATCCAGGGGTATTATTTTGATAAGCCCCTTTCAAAAGAAGATATGACCGCAAGACTGAGATCACCGCAGTATCAAAGGTGATACAATAATATCAAGACACATCACAGGAGTATTCCGGCTGTTTATGCATCACAATTTTCTATTTGATCTCGATCAGACTCTGTTGGATTTTCATGCTTCCGAGAGGGAAGCTCTGGAGATCGTTGTTACAAAGCACGGTCTTATGTTCCATGAAGACATCTACCGCAGGTTTAAGGAATACAATAAATCTCTCTGGCTTGAGCTCGAGAAAGGGACTATCTCAAGAACAGAACTGTTTACAATGAGATTCAATGACCTTATCCAAAACTGCGGATGCGACATTACTAAGTTCGACGCGCTTAAGATCAATGACGAATTCATCTATACCATGTCCGTTAACGGCATTCTGATGGACGGCGCCTTGGAATTTGTTAAAAAGATCAAGGAAGAGATCCAAGATTCAAGGATATATATTATCTCGAACGGTGCAACAGTTAATGCTACCGGAAGGATCAGATCCACCGGACTGGATAAATATATTGACGGCATATACATCAGCGAAGCGCTGGGCGTTAACAAACCCTCTGTTGAATTCTTCGATATCTGCCTTAAAGATATCGGCGAACAGAAAGGATCCTGCATAGTTATCGGAGATTCACTGACATCTGATATGCTCGGAGCAAAGAATGCTTCACTGAGATCCGTGTGGTTTATGCCTCAGGGTGATATCGGAAAAGCCGTAAGCGCATATAACATCGACTATTGCGCTTCTTCATTTGATGAGCTATTTGCGATATTAAGCAAATGGGCGGAACATAACTGACAATTAATCTTTGTCTTCAAAGACCAATATATTCTTTCCGTGCTGCTTGCCGTAATACATACGCTCATCGGCTTTTTTAATAACAGCCTCCGGCTCCTTGTATTCAGCTTTGTATTCCTCGAGTCCGATCGTTAACGTTACGAAGATCTGCTTGTTAAAGAACTCCGTCGGATTGGATTCAACCGTTTTTCTCAATCTTTCCACTTTGCCTTTAGCCGATATCAGATTGCAGTTCTTCATGAGGATAACGAATTCTTCTCCTCCCCATCTGCAGATATCACATCCCGGCAGTTCCTGGCTTATTACCGTTGTAATATGCTTCAGCACCTCATCACCGGCATCATGACCGTATGAATCGTTTACGCGCTTAAAATCATCCAGATCGCAAAAGGCTATGCAGAAGTGATTGTTCCTGTCAGAATCCATAAGCGAACTGACTAAAGGAAGGAATCCGCGTCGGTTCAAAAGACTTGTCAGCGCATCCTCATGTGCATCCGCCGATAACTGCCTGTTTTTCTGTTCCAGACTGATAACCATATTCTCACTCGTGTAAATATATATCGCATAATAGAATATGATCGAAAATACCATTGCAAATGCGGAAAAGATCAGCAGCACCAGTATCAATGCGGGAGTCATATAATAAAACGGTTCAACATCAGAGAAGCTTATATATAGAACCATAAAGACTGCGAAAACAAATATAAGCGTCAGGACAACGCCCCATCTCTTCTTTCCTTTAAAAAGATTGCTTCCGAAGTAAATGATAATAGGCAGGATCGAGAACAGGAAAAAGTAGGTTCCGCACCTAAGTCCGACATAGTAAGTTGATACGACCGAATAAGCGGTTACTTCAGCGATTATGCTGATATAGGCAGGCAGGATATGACCGAACCTGCAAAGAATAAAGCAGAAGATATAGATAATTACACTTAAGAAATTAAACTGGACAAGAGTGTTTACACCGCCCAAAAAGAAAATAAACAACAGCATCGCATGAACAAAACCCATAACTCCGACAGTAAACGAAAAGGCATTATTGACAAAGAAAAGGAGCGCCTTGTCAATTAATGCAGGATCACTTTTAGGAGATTGCTTTTTGTTCACGGCTTTATCCATATTGATCTTTATCCTTGGTGCGAAGCTGATGTCTGCGGCTGCGGCTAAAAACTGTTAACTATATTTTGGCATTCAAAAATGAATAAACCTATATTTAAAATATGAATTATTTATGAGATGATGTCCGTTCATCTGTAAAGAGTGTTGGAGTTTAAAGGCCTCGGAGATCCGCAGTGTCCGCAGAAATTAAATGTGGACAGAGTACCGCAGACCGGACAATGCCACATATTACCCATCGGCCTCTGCCTGCCGCATCTTGAACAGTAGTTGAGATAATTGATCACGCCGCAGCTGCATGTCCAGGTACCGACAAATTCAGGTCTGTAAACAAGCTGGTTATCACCCGGAAGGCTGACAATACAAAAATCATGTCTTGAGGACCGGATAATAAGGATTATGGATACAACGAATAATGCGATGACAAAACCTATCCACAAAACCAGACTGATCCCGCTCATGACTTCATCACCGGATGACGCGCCTCCCATAATAATGGCATCATAGATACCGTGAAGAACTATCGGGATCAGCATCGAAAGCATAATGTGCAGTGCACACTTCCTGCTCTTAGTCAGGCTTGCATACTTTGCCTTACTGTAGAAATACCCCATGAACACTGCAAAACATGCGTGTCCGGGAACAGCCGTAAACATGCGCATCAGCGCTACATCCGTTCCGTTTATAAAGACATACAGGACATTCTCCAGAGCTGCAAAACCTAATGAGACAAAGACGGCATAAACGATTGCATCATAACTGTAATTGAAGTTCCTGTTCTTCCAGGTTATAAGTCTCAGCACAAGGAATTTGCCCAGTTCCTCAGCAGGACCGACAACCAAAACAGCTACCATGATTGAAGAAAGCATGTAATTATTTAATTGAACAATAAAAATGAGTTCAACTATTGTCTGTCCTATGGTCTCAGCGATAAAAGCGGTAATCACTGTGCCCATTCCGGCAAAGAACAGAGCGATAAGAAGACTGATCGGTTCCTTCTCCTTCTTATCGTTGAAATATATGAAAAGGAGCAATCCGACTACCGGGATCAGCGCCAAAGAAAATAACATAAAGCACTCCTTGTAAAAGAAAGAATCAGGACAGATATATTATTTCAAAGTATCTGACGGGAATTAGAATAGCATTTTTCTTTGAGCATGTCACTTGCCGGCTGTTTTCATTGTCAGCGCTTTTCTGATGTTATAATGCAAAGACAGGTTATCCAAAAGGAACAGATATATGAAAAGATTAACAGGTATACTTGCAGTCATTATCACCGCCGCGGTCCTTATGCCGTGTTTAGGTGATATCCCCGTCATGGCAGCAGGAGGAGTCGCTATAAACAGCACAAACTTTCCGGATGCCAACTTCAGATCAGTAATCTCCGGAAGAGATTATGACCAGAACGGCAACGGTTATCTGGACAATAATGAAATAAGCAAAACACTCAACATCCGCTGTGAAGGCAAGAATATAAGTTCATTAAAAGGGATCGAATTTTTTACATCTCTTCAGGGACTCTGGTGCAAAGAAAACAACATCAGTTCTTTAGATGTCAGCAAGAACACAGATCTTCGCGGTATATGGTGCTCAGATAACGCCTTGACTTCCCTGGATCTCTCTAAAAACACGAAACTGGTCTGGGTATACTGCTACAACTGCAAGATCACCTCACTTGATTTCTCGAAAAATCCCAATATGGCCTATATCGAGTGCAACTCAAATCCTTTAAAGTCGTTAAACGTCTCATCTAATTCCGAACTTGAACATCTTATGTGCGGAGACTGCGGGCTTACTTCGCTTAATCTCAGCGGCAATCCCAAACTCACGCATCTGGATGCTTTTAATAACAAACTGACAAAACTGGACGTATCCAAAAACACAAAACTTATACGTCTCAATATCTGGAGCAATAAAAATCTCGGCAGCATCAATATAAGCAATATTAAAGGACTGCAATACTACAATTGTGCTTATAATGATGCAACTTCTGTCAATGTAAGCAACAACACGCATCTGAGAAAACTTATCTGCAGTTATAACAATATATCCTCTTTGAATCTGTCCAACAATCCGGAACTGGTCTATCTTGACTGTGCATGCAATGACATCAGTTCGCTGGATCTGTCCAAAAACCCCTGTCTTTTCTTCCTTCAGGCTTTTACCAATAAGTTCACAACTCTGAATATCGGAAATAACAGCCGTCTGATAAAAACATATAAAGACGGGTTCAAAAAATCCGAATACAAAGTGTGCAAAGGCCATTCCTGGTCCATCAATTACGGTGAGGATCTTTTATATTTCCTTTGTTTTGATGACAGCGTAACTTTGAGCACAAAATACACCAACCCTTCTTATATTCCGGACAGCTATGTGGATTCGAATGACGGCTTGTCTTCATCAGATGATCTTGTAACACGCGAAATGGTCATGGATGCTCTTTATGATCTTGCGGGAAGACCACATGTAACAGGCTCATCGAGATTTACTGATGTCGAATACGGTTCATGGTATGCTGATGCCGTAACCTGGGGTGAATCAAATAACATTGCAATGGGTTATCCCTTCATTTGTTCAGATACATTCGGTGTCGGACAGACAGTTACAAGAGAAGATCTGACATTCATGTTATACAGGTTCTCTGAAGCGGTCGGATATTACAGCGCATTCGATTATGGAAGGACGGATGATTTTAAGGATTTCTTCGAAATCGATTATTATGCATGGAATGCCGTAACATGGGGCGTTCAATGGGAGATCCTGATCCCGAAGGGTTCATCCGGCGCACCAAACAGCCAGCGTAATATCTGTCCTCACGGCAGAGTTACCCGCAAGGAATTCATGTCCATGATAAACAGCATGATGGATCTTAACGGTCTGTCACATGTAAAGACTCCAAAGACCGATAACGGATGGTACAAGGAATTCGGCGGGGGCTGGAAATATTATGTTAAGGGGACTAATCTTGCTTCTGCTTGGCATCAGTCAGGTTCATCCTGGTATTACTTCAACAGCAACGGATTTATGGTCACAGGCTGGAAGTATATCAGCGGCTCATGGCATTTCTTTAATGCTTCCGGAATAATGCAGACAGGTTGGCTGAGAGCAGGAAGCGACTGGTATTATCTTGAGCCTTCAGGCGCAATGTTTACAGGCTGGAGGTTATCCGGCGGCAAATGGTACTACTTTGACTCATCCGGCCCGATGGTTACCGGCTGGAATCTGATAGACGGGGACTGGTACTGTTTTGATTCATCGGGAGCTATGCTCACCGGATGGAATCAGATAAACGGAAAATGGTATTACCTTAATGCCTCAGGCAGGATGTTCACAGGCTGGAAAGAAGCAGGGGGCAAATGGTATTACCTTGGGAATTCAGGTTCAATGGTCACCGGGTGGCTTGAATATAACGGAAGCTGGTACTATCTTGATACCGGCGGGGAAATGGTTGCCGGAACCTCCAAAAAGATCAAAGGCAGAACCTATAACTTCGATACTTCAGGCAGATGCCTTAACCCGTAACAAGGTGAGAAATTCAGAAATCATCTGTGTCATGATACAGATAATCTATTCCGTAATCGATAATATCCTTGACCTGATCGTTAGTTCTCATACTGCCTTTCTTACGGTTGCACCGCCAGCAGAGACATTGAAGATTATCAATATCTTTGCCGGTACCGCCCTGCGATACTGACTTTATGTGATCGGCTTCAAGCAGAAGGTAATCGCCTAACCCCTCACAAAGACTGTCCAGGAAATCCCTGGATATACCGCATATCTGACAGGTGTAGTTATCACGCTCGAACACTTCCGCCTTGTCAGATGCTCTTATCCTGCGTCTTCCTGCTATCTCTTTCTGATATCTCTCATACCGGAGAATATCACGCTGCTGTTTTCTGTATATGAATATAACCGCCAGAAGTGTAAGAAAAACAACTGCCAGAAGAAAAAACAGAACAGGAATAATATCTGCATTGTACGAACCTGCAAACAGGTCTTCAAAACTGTCCATCCGGTGCTCCCCTCATAAATGATCACACTTTGAAAATAAGCAGAAAATATAATCTCTGCATACTTTCAATCATATTATATGAAAAGACGGGGATAATAATCGTACTTATCCGTGCTGCTCGACGTCAGATGTTGTAATACCAAACATCTCCCTGTTCGATCTCTTCTGTCTTACGCTTGTTGTCGTTTGTCTGATACTCCATCTCAAGATTCTTCATGCTGACTTTTGAGTTTGCATCAATAGAACGTGTGATGAAAGTATTGCCTCCGACAACAGTGTTCTCGCCAATGACAGTCTCACCGCCAAGGATCGAAGCTCCGGCATAGATAGTAACATTGTCGCATATGGTCGGGTGACGTTTCTTGCCTGAGAGTTTCTGCCCTCCGCGTGTTGACAGGGCACCTATCGTTACGCCCTGATAGATCTTTACGTTGTTGCCTATAATGGATGTCTCACCGACAACAATACCGGTGCCGTGATCGATGAAGAAGTATTTGCCGATAGTTGCTCCGGGATGAATATCGATTCCGGTCTCAGAATGAGCATATTCCGTCATAAGGCGCGGCAGGATCGGAACTTTAAGCAGATAGAGTTCGTGAGCGATACGGTATACAGTGATAGCCATAAGGCCCGGATAAGCCAGTATTATCTCATCAAAATTAGCGGCAGCAGGATCTCCGTCCAAAGTCGCAAGAAGATCTGTCTCAAGGTATTCTCTGATCTTCGGTATCTTCAAAAAGAACTCCCTGCAGATACGGTAACTTTCCTTATCGCGTTCTTCATCTGACATTTTGTTGTCGCCTTGGGAATAATCAAGAGCTCTGTATATCTGTTTCTTAAGATGGTAGAAAACGTCTTCAATGGTTACCGCAAAGCTGTTCTTAGGATTGTATATCTTATAGGTGCGGTCACGGAAATATCCGGGATACATGATCCTGAAAAAATGCTCGACAAGCTCTCTTACCTCTTCTTTGTCAGGATTGCTGAAGAGCTTTATGGCATCGATATTCTTCCCGCCGTCAAAATCCGAGATGATCGCATCAACGATCTCATTGATCTCGTTGTCCACATGCCTGTCATACATATACTCATCCTCCATATAATCCGGAAATACTTTTAAATATGTTTATATCCGAGCAAAACGGAATAGTCAAGAAAGGACTTAACGGATCATTCCGTCAGGAAAAGCATATTTTCCGGAATCTGCTTATTTCCGCACTATCTCTCCCGCCCTTGAGATAGCATCATCTATATGAGCACAAAAATTCTCTTTTCCGAGCTTTTTGTCAAAGCCGGATTTCTGTATGACCTTCATCGGCTGCTCATTGACATGAGACATGATAAGCTGAACATTCCTTTTCCGGCAGTCATCAAACAGGAGCTCAAGATTGCGCATAGCAGTAGCATCTATCGCGCTCACGCTTCTCATACGCAGGATCAAAGCTCTTGTGCCTTCTTTGGGTGAGATCTGCAGGATCTTTCCTGCTGTAGCAAAAAACATCGGTCCTGAGATCTCATATACGATAGTATGCTCGGGAAGAACACGCAGATCGATACTGTCGGGATCGTTCTCGGGATCAAAATCCTTCCATCCTTCAACCTGGGTCACTTCACTCATTCTGTGCATGAACAGCACAGCAGCAAGAAGTACACCCACTTCGATCGCAACCACAAGATCAAAGATAACGGTGAGCACAAAAGTGATGAGTAAAACGACTATGTCACTCTTGGGAGAACTCTTGACGAGCTTAACAAATCTCCTCCATCCGCTCATGTTATATGCGACCTGGAAAAGAATGGCGGCAATACAGGGCATCGGAATCAGTTTTGCAAACGGCATAAGAAAAACGACTACGAGAAGAAGTGTTACAGAGTGAACCATACCGGCAACAGGTGTACGTCCGCCGTTCTTTATGTTGGCTGCGGTCCTTGCTATAGCACCTGTAGCGGGAATGCCGCCGAAACAGGCAGATGCTATATTGCCTATGCCCTGGGCAACGAGTTCCATATTAGGTCTGTGCTTTGAACCGATCATACTGTCAGCGACGACTGCGGAAAGCAATGATTCAACTCCGGCAAGAAAAGCTATAGTAACCGCATTTGAGAGCTGACCACGTATTGCAGCAAAAGAGAACATGGAAAGATCGACGCTCAAAGGAGGAAGTCCCGCCTGAATACTCTCGAATGATTTTCCGATAGTATTTACATCCCAGTGAAAGATCTCAACAATGGCAGCCGTAACAACAACAGCAATAAATGACCCCGGGATCTTCTTAAAGATCATAGGCCATACGATAAGGATCACAAGAGCGATCACACCGATAAGCACAGCCTGCCAGTTTAAAGTCACAGCGTTGTTGATCAGCGCAATTACCTTCTCGCCTGTCTCAACAGGCTTCTCGCCGTTCTGATATGTGATCCCCGTGAAATCCTTGATCTGACCGATAAACAGAGTAACCGCTATTCCGGCTGTGAATCCTGTCGTGATAGGATCAGGGATATATTTGAGCAGACTTCCGAATCTGCAAAATCCCATCACAATAAGAATAATGCCCGCCATAATGGTGGCTATGATAAGACCTTCTGTGCCGTCCTTCATAACGATACCGGCAACTATAGTTGCAAAAGCTGCCGTCGGACCGGCGATCTGGACACGGCTTCCGCCCAGGAACGATACTATGAATCCGGCTACGATAGCCGTATATATGCCCGCTTCAGGTCCCACGCCCGATGCGATGGCAAGCGCTATGGATAACGGAAGCGCGATTATCGCAACTATTATTCCTGCAACGATGTCTTTTACAAGCTGTGATCCGGAATAGTCCTTCATAACCGAGAACAGCTTTGGCTTAAACTCTTTCATAAAATGCCCTCATATTCACCTTAATTCGTTGACCAACGCATTATAGGAATAGACTTATTGCGTATCAAGAGACATTTTCACAAAGAAAAGCCGGCAGCCGGACTGCTCCTTCCGTCGGAAATTACAATTAACCGGATCGCTCCTTCACCGATACTGCCAGCAGATGACCGGAAAGACCTATTATCTCATCGTGTCCGTCAAGGATCCTTACCGTATTCATCAGCGCTTTGCGGGATTCCTCATTCCTCCATAGAGCATCCAGATCATGAGCGAGCCATGCACCACCCATTATTCCGTGCACTTCTGTTTTATCAAGACCTCCCTCCACAAGTTCTTTTCTCAGCATCGCCGCCGAATGAAAATGCGCGCTTCCTATTCCGCTGTATACTTTCCTGTTAGGATTTATGTGACAGCCGTCGGTCAGCTCGCGTTCGATCATCCTTATAAATCCCGGATCTTCCAGCCATGTATTCCCGTTCTCTTCGGAAGGTGAATAGACCGTTATGTTGTGAAGCAGGCACGAAAACGGCGTAAGCGCCGCAGTATAAAGCTTCCCGCCTCTTTTAAGCAGACGCCGGGCTTCTCTTACAGCCTTTATCCGCTCATCATGATCAGTTATGTGATACAGCGGTCCCATGAGCAGTACCGCATCCGCGCTTTCATCATCTCTCGGAACTGATCTTGCATCACAGACTTCCTTTGCGGCTAATTCATAGCCTTCGTATTCGTTCCTGAGAAGATCGCTCATCTCGATGTTTTTGGTCGAGAGATCAAACAGATGGACCTCATATCCGAGTGAAGTGAGCCACCATGCATATTCACCATATGCGCCTCCTATGTCATATATCACCGCAGGCGGCTTTGGCAGACTCTCAACAAGGATCTCTTTCGTCCTTTCAAATTCAATAAGACCTATACCGTTCCTTAAACGGTATAATTCCGTGCCGGCATCGTAGTATGCCGTAGCTGAACTGTCTATAGCTTTCATATTTTCTTCCTTTCCTGATTACAGATTGCTGTCGGTATTCATCTTTTTGCATTGTTTCTTCCTGCACTTTCATACTGATGCCTCCTTTCAAAATTCAAATAAAAAACGGTCAGTGCCTTTAAGTGGCTCCCGACCGTTATAACCTTGATCTTAAGATCTTATACGCGCGAAAAACTAAGCCGGATGCCTTAATAGGATCTTGGCCTGCTGCTGAACCTTTACAGTTGTTCTGATACAACCTGTCATTAACGCGTACCTCTTATGATGATTTTCGGAGATTGTACTACAACGGATAAAACCGAGTCAATCAGGAAATCCGCAATAAACAAAAAATCCCCCTGTACCGGCTCAACGGAACAGGGGGATATTATGAAAGTCTTTATCAGGCGCGGAGTGTGATCGCGTACTTCTCCTCAAGATTTTTAAGGATAGTATTCACAAATCCGTCGATAACTTCCGGTGTGAACTCCTCATCTTTAGGTGTGAAGACAACACTGAACGCAAGACTCTTCTTGTCGGGTCCTAACTGTGCGCCTTCATAGATATCAAAGAGTTCGATCTTAGATATATAACCGCAAGATGCTTCGATCTCCTTTTCGACAGTAGCACATGCAACGCTCTTATCCATAACAAAGCAGAAATCTCGCTTCTCTTCCAGGAACTTCGGGAGAGGAGTAAACTTTCTTTCCTTGCCGTAGTACTTGCTCAAAGCTCTTAAGTCGATCTCTGCAACGTATGCGGGAACTCTCATGTCGAGCTCATCGCAAATCTCATAGAGGACCTGGCCAAGATAACCGACTTCCTCACCGTCGCAGATAACCTTTGCTGTTCTGCTCGGATGGAGGAATGTTTTCTCTGTCTTTTCATAATCGAATTCAACATCAAGAGCATCAGCGATAACTGAAACAAGACCTTTTAATGTGAAGAAATCCTCATCCGTGCCGAACACACCTATACTGATCGTCTCGCGCTCATCGGGATATTCCGTAAGGGGCAGGGATTTGGGCAGGAACTTGTTGCCCATCTCATAGATACGTCCCGTCAGGATCCCGTTTTTCTGGTTTCTTGCCATAGCCTTGATCATCTGCGGTGCAAGAGTCGTGCGCATCAATGAAAGATCGATATTGATCGGGTTCATGATCTTGATAGCAAATCTCTCTTTAGCATCCTCAGGCAGTCTCAAAAGATCGAAGTCTGAAGGCGAGAAGAATGAATAATGCACGCCTTCACTTGCGCCTGCTGCACAGAGTGCATTCTTGATCTTAAGTTCTGAACGCTGCTTCAGGTTATATCCGCCGGAAGTGACCTTCGCTGTCGGGATGAATGTAGGGGTGATGTGATCGTAGCCGTACATACGGATAACCTCTTCAGCGACATCCTGATAGGACTCCATATCGACACGGTAACCCGGGATATAGATCGTAAGCTCATCACCGTTAAGTTCGGGAGCGAAGTTGAGGTTTGTAAGAATACGGACGATGTCTTCATCAGGGACTTTGATTCCGAGAACGCCGTTTACACGTGCGACGCTTACAGTGAGCTTTCTGGGCTCGATGGAATTGCCTGTGTTGACATCAAAAGCAGTCTTTGAGACCTTGCCGCAGCCGAGCTCCTCAATGAGATGCAGAGCACGTTTCATTGCCATGACCGTCGTGTACTCATCGACACCTTTAGAGAATCTCATGCTCGAATCGGATACCTGACCAAGAGCCTTGGAACTCTTACGGATGTTGTCGTGGGCGAACTTCGCAGCCTCGAACATAACTGCTTTAGTCGTATCCAGTATCTCTGAATTAAGACCGCCCATGATGCCTGCCAGAGCAACGGGCTTTACACCGTCACAGATGACGAGGTTATCCGAAGTAAGAGAAAATTCCTTCTCATCCAGAGTAACGATCTTCTCACCGTTCTCGGCACGGCGGACATGTATCTCGCCGCCTTCAAGGTAAGAGTAATCGAATGCGTGCATCGGCTGACCGAGCTCGTAAAGAACATAGTTTGTGATATCGACAACATTGGATATCGCAGAGCATCCGACGAGAGCCAGACGGCGCTTCATCCAGACGGGTGACTCAACGATGGTAACATCAGAAACATAGTGACCGATGTATCTCGGGCAGAGATCCGGTGCAGATACGCGTATGTTGAAATCGATCGCAGCATCGCTCTCCGTATAATCTAATGCGGGCTCCTTAACAGGCTTGCCGAGTACTGCAGCAACTTCTCTTGCGATACCGAATATCGACTGGCAGTCGGGACGGTTTGCCGTGATGGAAACATCGAAAATATAATCATCTAAGCCTAAGATGGGCTTAACGTCAGCACCCGGAATTGAATCAGCGGGAAGTACAAGAAGTCCGTTGTATCCTGCGCCCGGGAACATATCCTCAGTTACACCTAATTCAACGCCTGAGCAGAGCATGCCGTATGAATCGTAGCCTCTGAGCTTGCCCTGACCGATCGTCATGAGACCTTCTACCGTAACATGATCTTTTGCTGTAGCGTAAACCTGAGCTCCGATAAGAGCGAGAGGATACTTGCCGCCTGCTTCAACGTTATCAGCTCCGCAGCAGATCTGGAGGATACCGTTTTCGCCTGCATCAACAGTGCAAAGGTGAAGGTGTGTTCCTTCTATCTGATCACATGTCTTAACTTCGCCGACAACGACCTTGCTGATGTCCTTGCCTACTTCATATTTTTCCTCTACTTCGAAGCCGCAGGAGAAAAGCTTTTCTTCGAGCTCATCAGGTGTGACATCGATATCAACATAATCTTTAAGCCAACTTAATGGTACTAACATATTCCTTCCTCCCTTTCCTTAGTCATCGATCTGTTCAAGTACTCTGAGATCGGACTCAAACAACATCTTGATGTTATTGATGCCGTACTTGAGCATGGCAATACGGTCTATACCGATACCGAATGCCAGACCGCTGTACTTGTCACTGTCGATCCCGCAGCCTTCAAGGACTTTCTTGTTGACTACGCCGGCGCCAAGAACTTCGATCCAGCCTGTTCCCTTGCAGAGCTTGCAGCCCTTGCCGCCGCACTGGAAGCAGCTTACGTCCACTTCCACTGAAGGCTCCGTGAACGGGAAGTAAGAAGGTCTCAAACGTGTTCTTGTTGACTCGCCGAAGATCTTCTTAACGAATACATCAAGCATTCCCTGGAGATCGCAGAGAGTAATGCCCTCGTCCACTACAAGTCCTTCCATCTGTGAGAACATAGGAGAGTGAGTGGCATCGTCATCCGAACGGAAAACCTTACCGGGGGAAATGATCTTTATAGGCGGCTGCTGTGATTCCATTACATGGACCTGACCTGCAGAGGTCTGTGTTCTTAAAAGGAATTCAGGACTTAAATAGAATGTATCCTGCATATCACGTGAAGGATGATCCTGCGGAATGTTCAATGCCGTGAAATTATAGTGATCAGTCTCGATCTCGTTTCCTTCGTAAACCGAGAATCCCATTGAACCGAATATATCAACGATCTGGTTTCTTACCTGGGTGTTGGGATGCAGATAACCTTTTTTCTGTTTCTTCTCCGGAAGAGTAACGTCGATTGCCTCTGCCTCATAACGTGCCTTCTGCTCCTTAGCCTTGAATTCGACATCCATAGCATCAAGCTTCTCTGTTGCCCAGTTTCTGAGTTCATTGACCATCTTGCCGTATTCAGCCTTCTGCTCTTTCGGGATCTTACCCATCTCCTTCATGAGCGAACCGATCTTACCCTCTTTCGAATCCATGACACTCTTCCTGTACTCGAAAACGCCTTTGGAACCGGTAAGCCCTATCAGATCAGCTTCGATCTGACTCCTGATAGAAGATAACTTCTCACTTAATTCACTAAGTTCAGCCATGTTTTCCTCCTTTTTTGACGGGATCAGACCCCATCAAACATATTTGCATCCTGCAATAAAAAATCCCGCGGCAACTTGTCATTGCCACGGGACGAATTCGCATTTTCACTGCACCTTCGCGGTACCACCCATGTTCGAAAAACCAATATAGCTTTCCGCACTTATTATCGCGCCGTAATGCCGCGCCCGCATCTGCTTAATCAGTATAAAAACCGTTTTCGCCAGAATGCTCCGGTGTTGAAATTCATCCTGCTACCCTTAGTATCGTGCTTTCAGCCGGTGACACGACTCTCTGTTACTGTCTGTAGGAAGACTACTTACGCACCTTCATTGCAGATGTTCATTGTACATATTAAACGCCGGAAAAGTCAAGCAGGACATATTACAACATTATCAGGATTACAGATACCGGCAACAGGACTTCCTGCCCTGTTGCTTTTTATTCAAAACTGTTTTTCGAATTGTTCACACAGGGAAAATACCACCGAAACCACAGGGGCGTAGTATTAAAACAGAATGATCAGATCAGAACAGACCCGTGCCGGAATGGATACGGGACCAGATAATGCTTTTATGCAATTAAGGGAGGATGCCATGATTTTTGACCTTGAAAGATATAAAGATGAACCGTTATCTTATGACGATGATAAGAACAGATTGGATGATCAGAAGCTCTTCCTGCTCAAGGTAAAGATCAGAGCTGACATGGTCGACATGCTCCTGAGCGGAGTCAAAGCAAAAGATATAAGGATCCGCAAACTGGATGCTTCACAGGACTCTAACTCCGGTGTGATCAATGCCGTAGCCATCTCGGTCTTATCCGACTGGGGCTTCAAGACTATCGAACATTCAGATACTGAGGAAACAGACCAATCTGATGACGGATCATCAAAGAGCGTTCTCCAGGGAAACAAGATAAGTCTTATGCAGCCCGGAGAAGCCAAGGTGCTTAAAAAGACAGTATCAAATTTCAAGATGACTGACTCCAAAAACCGCGAAGGTGCTGTTATCAGTGCTTTGCAGGATGACTTCGATGCAATCAGGGATCAGCTGAACAATGAGCTTAACGTCTTCCCAGGTCCTATGCGTGAAATGATAATGATGACTCTTCTAGACAGATTCCATTCATGGGAAAGATCCAACTGGGAGAATAATATCTGGGATTGATTTCCCGTTTGTGTTTATTTGACAGTTGAGCCCTTATCAACTGAAGGTTGTTTGTAAAGCCGGGTGATCATGTTTATCATTGGGTCAAGTTCAGATGATATAAGTCTTTCGGGCATGCACGTGGATAACTTATGACAGATCTGTTCAATCCATAAATGAGGAAGGAAATCCATCATGAGTACGACACTCGGCAAAAACATCCGGTCTTATCGTAAGAGCAAGGGCTTTACGCAAGAAGAACTTGCTGATCTTCTCAACATAACTCCGCAGGCAATCAGCAAGTGGGAATCCGAATCCGGTCTTCCGGACATCTCCATGATCATTCCGCTTGCCAAGGTTCTCGGCATAAGTACAGATGCACTTCTCGGTTACGATACTCTATCCGAGAACAGCAGCATCATAGCAAGAGTTGAAGAGACGATAGCCTCCATAAATAACAGCGGGGAATCAAGAGAACAAAGAGCACTCCGCATATGCGAGTATCTTTCCACAGAAACATCTCTTAATCCGGGCTGCTTCGAGATAATTAAGGATTATGTTCAGGAGACTGCAAACCTGAGCATGTATGCAGATCCGGTCCTTGAGGGGTGTTTTCCTGATGATATGGATCACATACAAAAACTGTATAAGGATGCTATCCGCAAGGGAGCACTTCTCATCAGTCACTGCAATGACCATGCACTCGTTGAGAAAACACATTTCGCAATCGCATGGATCTACATCCATGACAAGGATTTCGATAATGCAAGAGAACACATCAGTGTACTGCCGAATATCTCCACAAACCGCATCAGGGAAAAACTGAGTATGGAACTCACTTTCTTCGAAAGCGGATTCGAGAAGATGAAAGGCGACATCTCCGAAAATTCTGTCATCTTATTCAATCTTGTCGCCAGCATGATCAACACTTTTGCAGAAAACTATGCATGGTGGTGCAAAGAAAAGGATGAAGCTTATTCCGTTTGCGACTGGTGCGAAAGCGTCATCAAAGCATATGCTTCAAGAAAAAGCTCAGTCGACATTGAGCACTACCTCAGAGTCAGACGGAGCCTTGCATTCTTTAAGATGGTGGTCTTAAAACGGTTCGGTGACGATGAGGGTGCGAAAGCTCTTTATTCAACTTTCACAGAAGAGGTCAACAGCGAGGATCTTACAGCAGAACAAAAGGAAAAGATCATTCAGCTTCTTAACAACGATATCGATCACTACTCGAAATATTCAGAATAAGCTTTAAGGGACTCCCGACGGAGCCCCTTTTTTATTTCTCCTGCAGCGTTTTCCGGTGATAGAATATTGATATTATCTGTCCGTATTCAAGAGGCTGAAGATGAGATATTTTGAACACTTCTGTCCGGAGCATATATTTATGCTCATCCTGATCACTGCCGCAGTAGTGACCGGACTTTTATTCGCACGCAAACTCTCATCTTCAGGTTTTGATAAACTTGCGCGCATCCTCTCTTTAGCAGTTCTTGCCGGTGAGATCCTGCAGGATATCCTGCTTATAAGAGACGGTGGAAACTTCATAGAATTTCTTCCTTTGCATCTTTGCAATCTCGGCATCTTTGTGAATATCATTGCTTCTTTCACCAGAGGGAAGATATCGTCTTTCTTTGCCGAGATCTCGCTTATCCTTATAATGCCCGGTGCTTTGGGAGCTTTGCTCTTCCCTGACTGGAACTATAGACCTTTCTGGTCCTACCTTCCGCTTCTCTGTTTTCTGACACACACGCTTCTTTTGTTCATTCCTCTGCTGTTTTTCACAAGGAAAAGATCCAGAGTATCATTTGGTCACTTCTGGTATTCATATCTTTTCCTCGCAGTTGTTGTTCCGCCGTTATATCTCTTCGATAAGAAAGCAGGAACAAACTATCTGTTTCTTATGTACCCTCCAAAGAGTTCTCCGCTGGAATGGGTATTGCATATAACAGGTGATAAGCTTTATCTTTTCGGAGTCTTCGTATTGCTTACACTTGTGCTGGCAATCGAATATGCCCTTTATTCAGGCGTGCAGAAGATCATTCGCAGATAGTCTTACGAAAAAGAACTGCCCCGTAACCACACGGGACAGTTCTTGATTTTTTATTTATTTAGTTATCAGGATTTATGCTTTTACCGTGGTTATCCTTCCACCAGTGCTCCGTCTTTGCCGAAGTAGTACTTGATACCGTTAAAGTCCAGCAAGCCCGTCGTCATTTTGCCTGTCTCGTCAAAGTAATACCAGTTCAGACCGATCAGTTTCCAGCCCTTGGCCATATTGCCTGAAAGGCCGAAATAATACCACTTGCCTTCGACGTTCTTCCAGCCGATCGCCATGTCACCATTGTTACCAAAGAAATACAGGATGCCTCCCAACTGCTTCCATCCGGTTGACATCGCGCCTGATTCCTCAAAGAAATACCATTTTGTGTCGACAAATTTCCAGCCTGTAGCCATGGAACCGTCGCTGTTCAGGTAATACCATTTGCCGCCTTGTTCTTTCCAGCCGGTTGCCATGGCTCCTGATTCTTCGAGATAATACCATTTGCCGTCAACCTGCTTCCATCCGGTTACCATGTGACCGTCTGTATCCATGTAGTACCATACGTCATTTACCTTTACCCAGCCTGTGACCATAGCACCTTTGGAGTCAAGATAGTACCACTTGCCGGCTTCTTTTTTCCAGCCTTTGTCCATGCTCCCCGACGTATTGAAATAATACCATTTACCGGATATCTGCTTCCAACCGGCAGGTTTATCGAATCCCGCTAATGGATTTTTTATTATCCTCTTTATGCTCCTGATCGGCATCATGTCAATATTATCGATTACAACCTTTTCTAATGTGCTCGAAGCATGTATGACCTTGCCGAGTCCGATATATATGCCGACATGGCCGCTGTATGTACCGAAGTCGTAGCAGACAATATCACCAGGCATGATCTCGTTTCTTTCCACTTCAAATCCTGCATGTTTGCAGATTTGATCACTACTATGTGGAATAGAGACACCAACCTGTTCATAACAGTATAGAACAAGACCTGACGCATCTATGCCTTTTCCGGATGAACCGGCAAAAACATATGGTGTGTCGAGCATAGCATTTGCAATGCAGGCGATGCTTCTGCCATTGAAACCTTCAATATATATTCCGATTTCATCTTTCTGCGCGTCAGGAGCATATTTGATAACGGAGTCAATAACGTCAGCGCTGACAGTATTCTCAATGCCTGCCGGCAGACTTACTACCATGAGTGCCGCAGCAAAGCCGGCAGCAGCTCTGGTCAGACTTTGTTTACCGTAACGGTAAAGTGATGTTCTCTTCATATAGCTTCACGTCCTTTCTTTGCTCATATGACAATATACCGATTATACTTATACTTGATTTTGTGTTTGCGGCAGGAACGGGTGTGATTTTGTGGCAATACTATGGCTTTGTGTATGAAACCACAATTAAATCTTCGGATGATTGTAAATACAAAGACTGCTGACATATGCCGAATGCTTTTCGGATCCCGTCAAACAATACAAAAAATCTCTCGTTGACATTTATGGTAAAAAGTACCATAATACAAGTGGTTATAAATACCACAGGAGGAATTGATATGAAAAAGCAGAATGTTTCAAAAGAAGAGATGGATTTCCTTAGCAAGTACGATGCTTCAGCATTTGAGCGCCCTTCAGTCACGGCTGATGTGGTCATCTTCACATTAGATTCCTCCGATGAACTCTGCATTCTTCTCATCAAGCGCGGAGAGCACCCGTTCAAAGGATGCTGGGCAATACCGGGCGGATTCTTAAAAGCCGGAGAAGAATCTATCGACGAGGCAGCTGCAAGAGAACTCAGGACCGAGACCAACATAGACAATGTATTTCTGAAGCAGCTCTACACTTTCGGCAACATAGGACGCGATCCGAGAACTACGGTTATCTCAGTCGCATACACCGCACTCGTACCTAAGCATCAGCTCGATATCAAGGCCGGTGACGATGCGCAGGATGCAAAGCTTTTCAAGATAAAGTACGACGTTGAAGGAATAGTTTTCACCAATGGAGATCTGACAATAACCGAGAGCGATCTGGCATTCGATCACAACGAGATAATCAAGATGGCGATAACCAGACTCCGTAACCGCATCGATTACGAAGATGATGCATTTAACCTTTTAAGAGACAGGAACGAGTTCACCATATCAGAACTTAAAAGGATCTACGAGACGATAAAGAACAAGTCACTGGATCTTCCGAATTTCAGAAAGACTTTCTTAAGAGATTATGTCTCAACAGGCAAAGTTACTGATCTCGGAAAGACCGTTATCTCGAAAGGAAAACCGGCAAGATTATACAAACTGATCGGGAGATAAGACTATGGAAACAGTATATGGTTTTTACGGCGGCAAATTCATGCCGTTACATAAAGGACATCTGTACTGCATAGATACTGCTGCAAAAATGTGTGACCACGTTACGGTCATTATGTTCATTAACGGTGACGACGAATTAAAGATCAGGAAGACTGATAAAGACGAGATGCTCAGTGTCGAAGCACGAACAGCACAACTGGAGAGAGTGTGCGAACTCTATCCCGGCGTTGAATTTCACATCATTGACGATGAACCGTTAAGAGATCCTGACGGATCAGAAAACTGGGATAAGGAGACACCGCTCGTAAGACAATATGTGCCCTATATGGATTATGTCTTCTCAAGCGAGCCCCAATACGGAGCATATTTCTCAAGGGCTTACCCGGAAGCAACACATATCATCGTGGATGCCAAACGCACCAAATATCCTATAAGCGGAACGATGATAAGGGCAATGGAACTGATGGAGGATAAAAAGAAATGGATGGTATAACAATAAAGAAACAGGAGAAAGAGGCTAACTTATTTATCAAGATAGGCAGAGCATTCAAGAGCCTTAAGTGGTACGAGATCGTGATGTGCATCATCATGTTCGGCATCTCTGTTTACTATGCGATCGAACCGCAGGAAGGCACACCTCAGTGGCTTGCAATAATAAATTTCATATCGGGCTTATGCGGCATAATATGCATATTCTTCTGCGCAAAGGCAAACAGAATGAACTTTCCCTTCGCGGTGATCAACACGATCGTTTTCGCGATCTATCTGGGATACTTCGGGATCTGGGCTACATTCTGGCTCGAAGTTATCGTTTATACGCCGCTTAATATCTACAGCTGGATCAACTGGTATAAACACAAGGACAACGACGACAAGCTTCTGGCTAAGTCCAAAGTTCTTAAGTGGTGGCAGCATGTCATAGTAGCGGCAGTTATAATCGCGCTGACAACTTTGGTCTATTTCGCGCTGAGCTTTCTTGCCGGAGATACATGGATGAAGTTCGCGGCAAGATTCGGCTGGAATGTCACATTCATGAAGTGGCTCGATGCAGCGATATTTGCGATCGGTATCGTTGCAAGCATACTGGAAGCATTGAGATACAAAGCACAGTACGGCTGGTGGCTGATAACAGATGTTATTGCAGTTACACAGTATATCCTTAAAGGCGATCCGGTCTATGTCACAAAGAAGACCATCTATCTGATCGAAGCTTTCATAGGATTTGCGAACTGGAGCAAACTTGCAAAAAAGAACACCGGAAATGAGTAGTGATCAGCTCATTCTCCTGTAAAGGAGGACTTGCAACATGTTTATATCATTATGTGCTTCACGGATGGCCTTTCTGACTGATCCAGGTTACAGTTTTTGTGTTGAATGCAATACCGATAAATACGAGAGGATAGCCTGGACAAACAATGAGATCAGGATCGTTTTAGAGCATACATATTACGAATTCTGCCTGGAACTTTCAATATACATAAGAGGCAAAGAGGTTGATGTTGACAGATTCTTTAATGATCTGGACATTCCCTGCAGATCACGTTATGAGTACTGGGGAGCCGGTATGGAAAAAGGTGTTGAATTCTTTGCCGCTGCACTGGATAAACTGATCAATGATATTTATTTGACGGACAAAGACGGTTTATTGCAATTGCTCGAAAAAACATTGACACCTCCTCCGGCACCCTTGCACGAATACTATCTGACGATCGCTGACTGTGCATATCTTTCCGGCGATTTCCAATGGGCGGCAAGGTTCTATAAGCTGGCAGAAGGTTTCATGACAGGATTACAAAAGAAAAGATATGCGAGAGCACTTTCGAAGATCCGGTAATCATTCCGGTATAGGAGGAAAACATGTACGGAGCTGTTTTCGGTGACATCATAGGATCACATTACGAATGGCACAACGTCAAATCAGAAGATTTCGAGCTGTTCCCAAAAGAAGCACGCTTTACTGACGATACTGTGCTTACCGTTGCAGTCGCGGAAGCAATTCTCAATATGGGTGATAACTCACCAAGAAAATGTTACGCCACACATATAAAAGCATATTATTCACGCTATCCGTATGCAGGCTTCGGAAACATGTTCAGGAGCTGGGCAGAGAGTCCTTCACTTCAGATCCAGCGCAGTTACGGCAACGGTGCTTCTATGAGAGTATCTGCTATCGGCTGGGCATTTAATGACGAGAAGGAGATACTGCGGCAGGTCAGTGAAAGCTGCTATTATACCCACCACAACCGCGAAGCGGTAATGTGTGCACAGGCTGTGGCAATCGCTGTTTTCATGGCAAGAACAGGAGCCTCCAAAGAAGATATCAGATCACGCTTGGAGAACGAATTCAAACTGCATTTCGAGAGTATTGAAATCCTGCGCGCTTCGTATCAGTTCGATTCGCGTTCGATCAGATCAGTACCTCATGCGATCGAAGCGTTCTTCGAGTCGGAAGATTATGAATCGTGCATAAGGCGCGCGGTATCTTTGGGCGGTGACAGCGATACCATAGCGGCAATTGCAGGAGGAATTGCCGAAGCGTACTATCATGAGATCCCCTCTCACATAGCAAACAAAGGAAAACTGATCCTGGACAGCGGATTGAAACGGGTGCTGAATCAGTTCGGACAGCGCTTCTGTTAGCTTAATAACATTACCTCTCAGACAGCAACCTTTTTATCACTTCTTCCCTGTGCTACAATCAGCCTTGGAATATCAATTATGCTTGACTTGGAGAATTGGAAATCGACATGGATAAAATCAGAAAGCTCACGGCAGGAATACTTGCATTTGTTATGCTCTCAGGTGTTCTTTGTTCGTGTTCCTCATCCAAAGATGATCAGGAACAAAAGCTCATCAAAGCGATACCCGAAGAATTTCTCGATGCAGTTATTGAAGAAGATGATATTAAGATCAAATCACTCAGCAAAGAATATGATCCGGAAAGTCTCCTCCTTTTCCATGATGATTCCGAAGAATACAATGAGATCTGCAAAGCGATCATTCAGACAGCAACTATAGAAGATACCGGAACTCCGGAGATAGACAGAAAAAACGGCAGTGCCAGGCTCACAGTAACGGTCTCACTGCTTGATCTTGATTCCTTTTACCGGGACAACTCCGAATACATGAAGTATCAGCCGACGCTGGATGCTTTGAGAAAATACAATAAATTCACGGATACCGATATCGATCTTGAATTCATCTATGACGATCTGAGGGACAAATGGTTCCTTAAGAGCGGATCTGCCAGAAAGCTTCACAAACTCATCGCTTCCGTTAATGCGAACTTTCCGGTCACAGTCCTCCCTGAAGAGGCCGAAGAGATCGTAAATAATTATTTTGAAAACCTTGCTTCTGGCGTTTTTGATGAATCCTTTGACTGGGAGGAATTCCAGGTTTATGACAACACGGTGGACAGCGGTACAGGAATAAAGGCACAGGAAGCAACCGAACGTTTTATCAGTGAATATTTTCAATATATCCTCGATCATGATCACAAACTTGAAACAGTTGACGGTTACAAATACGTTTTAAGCGGCTGGGCACCTTCCCATGATGAATTAAGTCAGGTGCTTTTTAAAGATGACTTCGTGACAGGTTCATGCATGAACAGGATCAGTTTTGAAGAATTCCTTTTAGAAGGAGACGGTCTTTGGGAGCGTGAGACTGAACTGGTATACAACACGCTTACTGAAGCTGTCGATGAATGCAGTCCGGAAGAGTACCGGGCCACAATAAAAGTAAATGCATATTCCGAAGCCGGTATGGAACAGATTCCTGAGCATGATTCACTCATAATCGAACCTTCTATCGGGTTTTATCAGGCTGATCACGGAGTCGGCTGGGAACAGTTATACAACTGCACCAAAAAGGCACTGGACACTCTTTATGAGAATGGCAAGATCGATAAAGGAACATACGATTCACGTATAGGCAGACTGACACCCGAAAACTACGGTTATGTTCCTGACGGAAGCATCAGTTATTCAGGTCATCCGAATCAGGCATTGGGAACGCATGAACATTCTCCAAGTTTTGATGAGGACGGTACGACTATTTACGGATATTCAAATCCGGATGCTAACGGTTTCTGGATGCACTATTCAAAAGAGTTGCTCGAAACGGTTTCTATCGGTTACTATATAGATGATTCGGGAATCTGGATATTCAGTACTTTCTTCGAACCTTTCGAAGCAGGCACCAATCTTTCAGTCGAATGGAAGATCGACGGTGAGGATGCCGGTTCAGGCAGGATAACCGTCGAACAGAATTATAGTTATGAGATCGAAGTCCATCTTGAGACTGACAGATTTCCTTCTTCGCCGCACGTTTATGAAATGAGATTATGGTCTGAAGGCCGGGAACACGTTTACACATATGTAACTCTGACAGATACGAACTGATAATCATATTATCCGGAGGATGGTGGGGATTTGAAAAGGGATAAGACTTTAGATTATCTTAGAGGATTAGCTGTTTTTCAGGTCGTGTTCGTTCACGTCATTTACTGGCTTGATGTGATAAGACCGGAATTCCTTACCGTCGTCAAATCTTTCACTCTTTTTGAGATGTCCATATTCTTCTTCGTGACAGGTGCGGTAAACAGCATTAAAGAATATCCTTCATATGGTTCTTTCTGCGCAAAGCGTATAAAAGCATTGCTGGTTCCCTATTATGTCTACGCCTTAATATGCATAGCTATCTCTATCATTTACTATATTGCCGTTGGAGAGCTCTCTGCTATTCTTCTTATTAAGCTTCTGATATCATGGCTCATTCCCGTAAATACCCAGATCATGCCACTATGGTATTTTACCTGGGCAATGTGGTTTGTTCCCGTATACCTGATCTCCATTGTTATCTTTCCGGCAGTCAGAAAAGCTGTTCAAAGATACGGGCGTTTATCGATTGCTGTTCTGGTCCTGATATTTATAACAATTGAGATCATATTAACGTTGGCATTGTCAGGAGTTTCCGAAGAAGGTGCAGGCATATATATCCACTCTTTATCCCTGATCATCGCGGAATCATCATTCTTAACTATCTTCATGGGAACAGGAGTGCTCTATTCCCAATTGAAGGAGCGCAGAAAAAAAGACCTGATCTTATCGGCATCTGTCCTTGCTGCCTCGGCCGCAGGTCTCGCCATATCAGCCTTCCTGCCCGGTTCAACACTCGACATGCAGAAAAACCAATTCCCTGCAAATCACGTCTTTTTATTCTTCTCCTTCGCAATTATGACATCACTTTATCTTGCAATGCCTTTTATTAAGAAGGTATACCGCTCACTCATAAAAGTTATACCAGCTGCAGATAAACTCTTTACGGTCTTCTCGGATAACAGCATGTATGTATTCCTTTATCAGTCATTCGCTTTCTGGTTTACAGATCTTATTCTGTTGATCCTGAAACTTAATTACACTGTTTTTGAGCCGTTCGCCGCATTTATACTGGCCTATGCTCTTGTATGGTTCACCATAAAGATGATCGGGATGATCAAGTCTGCCGGAAAACGGTTACTGAAAAACAAAACTTAAACCGTATCCCGGTTAAGATGTTCTCTTGATTTTTTATGTTAAAATACTGAAAAAAACGAGAGGCTTTCTTTATGAAACTCAATCCTTCTTTTCTTACTCATAACACATCCGACGAGTCTTACCTCGTCCCCACTTCCAATACATCTTTTTCCGGTATGGTGCGCGGCAACAAGACTTTGGGAGCGATAATCAAACTCTTAAAAGAAGAAACAACGGAAGAAGAAGTCATCAAAGCCATGCGCTCGAAGTTTGATGCTCCGGAGGGTGTCATCGAAAAGGACGTTAAATACGTAATTTCCGAACTTCAGAAGATCGGCGCATTAGAATGATCACATTCAGATACAGGTTTGCGGACAGGACCGTTGAAGTGCACTCCCTCTATGAGGAAGTGCATCATTATTGTAAGGATTACCGGACGGATGATCCTGCTGACTTCGAAGTTACGATCACTCAGGAAGACATCGCAAGAGAGCGCTCCGGGGCCATTTCAGGATCAAGCAGTGATGCTTATCTTGAAGAGCTGGCCGTCTACCGCAAGATCTCAGAGATAATGCCTTTTTACGATACCGTCCTCTTTCACGGTTCAGTCATCGCTGTTGACGGCAAAGCCTATATGTTTACTGCATCCTCAGGGACCGGCAAATCCACACACACTGCACTTTGGCGCAAGCTTTTCGGGGACCGCGCCGTCATGGTAAACGACGACAAACCGCTCATCCATATCAACGGCATAACCACTGCTTACGGAACTCCTTATAACGGCAAACACAGATTGTCATCTAATACCCGGGTGCCGCTAAAAGCCATCTGCATCCTTGAAAGAAGCAATGAAAACCACATAGAACAGATAACGTTCAAAGAAGCCTACTCCATGCTGATCCAACAGGTTTACAGACCGAATGATGTTCAGGCACTGCAAAAGACATTATCACTTGTCGACAGACTTGAAGGATCCGTAAGCTTCTACCGCCTGGGATGCAACATGGATATATCCGCAGCGCAGACAGCATATGACGGCATGAACAGGTTGTGATATGGGAAAGACACAGATCGAGATCCTGGAGCGGGACGGGAAATATATAAGTGCTCCAAAAGGCATAAGCATGCTGCCCATGATCAAAGGCGGCCGTGATGCCGCATTGGTCGTTAAGCTCTCATCCCCTCCCAAACGTTATGATCTTGTCATGTATGCACGTACTGAAGATGTCGGCGTAATACACAGAGTCATCAGATTTAAGAATGGTGAATATATCATCTGCGGTGACAACTGCTGGCAGCTCGAACATGTTAAGCCGGAGCAGATCTACGGTATTGTTACAGAGTTCTCCCACAAAGGGAAATGGTATAAAATTGACAACAGATTGTATCGCATATATGTACATCTGTGGGTGGATCTCCTCTTCATAAAAAGACCTGTTTTCCGTCTGCGGGATAAACTGAAACGGAAGTTCAAAAAATGAATAACAGCGCGGTAAAGTGGCTTTATAAGGTTCCCGGCAAAAAGAAGGCATATATCCTTCTTCTTACTGTCGTCCAAGCCCTGAACGGAGCAAGCGGAGTTTTGTATGCGCTCTTCCTCAGAGGGATCGTCGATTCCGCAGTCGCAAAAGATACTGACGGCTTTATCCGGAATGCTGCTTTTATAGTAATGCTCGTATTAATCCAGTTGTCACTTTCCGCGATAATACGCTGGCTGTCAGAACTGTCCCGCTCTACTTTTGAGAACATCTTCAAAGAACGTCTGATGCATAATATCTTAAGAAAAGATTACAGCCGTGTAAGTGCGATCCACTCCGGAGAATGGCTCAACCGCCTGACGAACGATACTATGATCATCGCCAACAACTACACTGAAGTTATCCCGGGATTTGCGGGGATGGCCGTTAAGATGCTGTCGGCACTGGTCATGATCACAATTCTCGACACCCGCTTTGCACTGATAATCATACCGCTTGGGATTCTTTTGGGACTGCTCACATTCGCATTCCGCAGATCCATGAAAAAACTACACAAAAACGTGCAGGAAAAAGACGGAGCAGTCAGGATCTTCTTCCAGGAAAGGATCGCAAGCCTTATGGTCATAAGATCATTTGCAGCCGAATCACAGACTGAGGAGGAAGAAAGATCAAAGACCGGTGAACACAAGAAGGCACGGTTAAGGAGAATGCGTTTCTCCAATATATGCAACTTCGGTTTTGGCGGTGCAATGAACGGAATGTATATCTTCGGTGTCATATACTGCGGTTACGGGATCCTCACAGGTACAATATCCTACGGAACCCTGACAGCCGTAACACAGCTCATTACCCAGATCCAGTCACCGTTTGCAAATATAACAGGTTATCTCCCCCGCTGGTATCAGATGACTGCCAGCGCCGAACGGCTTATGGAGATAGAATCTTTCAGAGATGACATCCTGGAGGATTCTTTGAGCCGCGAACAGATAGCATCTTATTATCAGGATTCATTCAGCAGTTTGGAGCTTTGCGGTGTGTCATATACATACTATCCGGCTTCAAATGTCGTTACCGGCTTAAACAAGGAAAATATGCCTGTTGCTGTCAGCGGGATCGATCTTGAGATCAGTAAGGGCGAACACGTCGCTTTCACAGGTCACAGCGGATGCGGCAAATCAACCGCGCTTATGCTTCTTATGGGGATCTACAAGCCTGACAGCGGTACGCTTTACCTGTGCAGCAAAGACGGATCAAAAACTGAGCTCTCCCCTTCATGGCACCGGCTTTTTGCCTATGTGCCGCAGGGCAACAAACTTATGAGCGGAACTGTACGCGAGATCGTGAGCTTTGCCGACAAAGCCTCGATGTCCGATGATGAACGCATATATTCGGCACTGAAGATAGCCTGTGCAGATGAATTCATCAGTGAACTCGATGCAGGTATTGATACCGTATTGGGAGAACACGGCACAGGTCTTTCTGAAGGTCAGATGCAGCGTATAGCAATTGCACGGGCGATCTATTCTGAAGCACCGGTCCTGATGCTCGATGAGGCAACCAGTGCCCTCGATGATGCGACCGAGAAGCGTCTGCTCGGGAATCTGCGCACTCTTACGGATAAGACCATAATAATAGTGACGCACCGTCCTGCCGCACTTGAAATCTGCGACAAGATCATTGAGTTCTGAAAAAAGGAACTGTCAGATTGAACTGTTAAATATCGTCTGCGGGTACAAAAGGCAGCTCGACCACGCCATTGCCGTCCGTATCCTGAGCGCTCGTACCGGAAGTCTCAGCCGGTTCCGGAGCAGTTGTTGCAGATGAACCTTCAGTTTCGCTGTAATCACGGGTCGTCGAGTCAGGATCGAATTCATTTGCTCCCTGGTCGGGACTGTCATCAACATCAACTATAGGCAGACCGCCGTCATCGGTGGGTTCAGCAGATGATGTTGTTCCTGCGGCATTATCCTGGGATTTAGCTGTAGTTGCATCTGTTTCACCGGAGTTGCCGGAGATTGTTGTCTCGCCTGATCCCGGGTCTGTCATATTACCGGGTGTTGTTGCATCAGTAATATCTCCTGAGACCACACCGGAAACATCTGAAGAGACAGCTGCCGATGTTGAACTTTCAGATACAAGCTGCCGGTCTTTGTTCAATGCCTTGACGCCTATAATGATCCCGATCAGTACGACCAGTATACCGGCTACACAGGCTATGATTATTATTGTTTGCTTATTCTTCATACAGATCACCTTATTGTATAAATTCGCTTATTCTTAAATCATTTGCTATTCTACCATTATTTATACAAAAAGGTATCACCGCTCATCACATTATGAAAAACTGATCACTCTCGGAAGGATCCCTTTAATCTTCCCTATAGCGATTCCGTAATTTGTCATGGGAATGCCCTGGTCTTTTGCCTTCTGATAGCGGCTCATTACTTCAGTCTCACCCAGCATACAGGCGCCGCAGTGAATTATAAGATCGTATTCTGAAAGATCTTTAGGGAACTCTAATCCGGATGTGAACTTAAACTCAGAATCAACACCCGTATATTCCCTGATCCAGCCGGGAAGTTTTACCGTGCCGATATCCTCGCACTGGCGGTGATGCGTGCACCCTTCGCTTATAAGGATCTTTGCTCCGTCTTTCAGGTTATCGAGCATATTTGCGCCTTCAACGGACTGATCAAGTATCCCCTTAAATCTTGCCATGAGAATGGAGAATGATGTAAGAGGGATCTCCTTTGGGACGATTTTCGAGACTTTGGCAAAAGCCTGGCTGTCGGTAATGACCAGCCTTACTTTGCCTACCTTCTCAAGAGCTATGTCAAGCTCCGTATCCTTTACTACGACAGGGATCGCTCCCTTGCCAAGGAGATCTCTTATCACCATCTGCTGGGGAAGGATCAGGCGGTCTTTCGGAGCCGACTTGTCGATAGGTACAACAAGCACGACCAGATCGCCTTCTTCGACAAGGTCAGATACCAGAGGGCGGGGTTTCCGCTGCCTGATAATGACAGCGACCCTCTCCTTCAGTTCCTCTATGCCTTCGCCCTTAAGAGCACTTACAACCATTGCATCTTCGGGTATTACCGGATTACCGAGATCACTCTTGTTGACCACCACAAGATGAGGGATCCTACGCTTAACAAATTCAGCCAGAAGAGCTTTCTCCTCATCACCGATTCCGATGGTGCCGTCAACTACAAGGATAGCAATATCAGTCTCATCGATAACCCTGATACTCCGTTCGATACGCTGGTTTCCGAGTGCTCCCTCATCGTCGATTCCGGGTGTGTCGATTATCACGACAGGCCCAAGAGGGAGCAGCTCCATAGTCTTTCTGACAGGATCAGTCGTCGTGCCTGCAACATCTGAAACAATGGACAGCTCCTGAGATGTGAACCTGTTTACAAGGCTTGATTTGCCTGCATTACGGCGCCCGAAAAATGCAATGTGTGTGCGTTCCATATCATTCCTCCTTTAGAATCTGAAGTCGCGTTCTCCGTTTTCGATAGCTACGAGTCTGTCACGGAGAACTGCTCTTGCCTTCTCGTTAGTTACATCCGGAATGTTCTTCTCAATAAGGATCTCACCGGCAGCGCGAGTCTCAGGGGATGCATAGTCCACCAGGTATTCCTTTAATGTCATGAGGGCATTGGGCAGACAGCAGTTCTGGATCTGCTTTGCTTTGCAAAGTGCCATGAACCTGTCACCGGTCCTGCCTTCTCTATAGCATGCAGTGCAGAATGAAGGAACATAATCCATATCGATCAGCCACTTCATGACTTCATCGAGTGAACGGGTATCTGATACGTCAAACTGAGCGGTCTCATCTACTCTTTCCTCATGAGTATAACCGCCGACAGATGTTCTGGAGCCGCCGGAGATCTGAGAGATTCCAAGGTGCAGAACACGCTCTCTGGACTTCTGTGACTCACGTGTCGAGACGATCATGCCCGTGTAAGGAACTGCGATCCTGATGCATGCTACGATCTTTGCGAAAATATCATCGTCTATGGCATTCGTAAAATCATTAACGTCGATATCATCCGCAGGGCAGAGTCTCGGAACGGAGATCGTGTGAGGACCTACACCATGGACTGCCTCTAAATGTTCTGCATGCATTAAAAGTCCTGCGAATTCATAGCGGTACTTATCAAGGCCGAAGAGAACGCCAAGGCCGACATCATCAATACCGCCTTCCATAGCTCTGTCCATAGCCTCTGTGTGATAAGCATAATCATGCTTTGGTCCTGTCGGATGGAGCACTTCATAAGATGCCTTGTGGTATGTCTCCTGGAAAAGGATATATGTTCCGATCCCTGCCTCGTGGAGCTTTCTGTAGTTCTCAACTGTGGTAGCTGCGATGTTGACATTTACACGTCTGATAGCTCCGTTCTTGTGCTTGATAGAATAGATCGTCCTGATGCTCTCTAAGATGTATTCAATAGGGTTATTTACAGGGTCTTCACCTGCCTCGATGGCAAGTCTCTTGTGACCCATATCCTGCAGGGCGATGACCTCGTCACGGATCTGTTCCTGTGTAAGCTTTACTCTGGGGATCGTCTTATTCTTTCCGTGATAAGGGCAGTAAATGCATCCGTTGATGCAGTAGTTGGAAAGATAGAGCGGCGCGAAAAGAACGATCCTGTTGCCGTAGAAATCCTTTTTGATCTGCTCTGCAAGAGCATAGATTTCTTCATTCTTTTCAGGGATATCACATGCAAGCAATACTGATGCATCACGGTGTGAGAGACCCTTTCTCTCTTTAGCCTTTTCTATGATCTCATCGATCATCTGAACGTTGCTCTTGTTCTCGTCTGCAAACTTTAAAGACTCCAGTATCTCGTTGTCGTCGATAAATTCTTCTGCTTTCATTGATTTGGGATCGTACAAATTCTTTTACCTTCTTTCAATTCTTGATCTCATTTTTGTATGCCATTTTGAATCTGATGTTGTCACCTCTGTCAGTGACTATTTCATAACCTATGCGTTCTATCCTGTTCTTCAGGCAGTTCATGCATTCCGCAGCTTCCTCGCCTGTGCATATCTTGTTGTCATACAGCGAGTATTTCTTCCTCACTCCGACAGGTGACAGGTTCGGCATGACGACATTTGCGCCTGCAAGTATTCCCATCTCCCTGCCTCCCGGATCGATCGTTCCGAGTGCCGTTGTTGCAGGCAGCAGGACCGTCGGAAGCATCAGTCTGATCATGCTCAGAAGTAATAAAGTGAGCTCGAGATCTCCTGCTTTCTCATCTGCAAAGACCGTATCCTTATGCGGGATAAACGGACCGATGCCGATCATCTCGGGATCGAGCTTTTTCAGGAACAGAAGATCATCTGCAATGTTCTTATAAGTCTGGTATGGTGAACCCACCATGAAACCCGCACCGGTCTGAAAACCGATCGTCTTCAGATTAAACAGACACTGCTGTCTGTTCTCTGCAGAGAGGTTTGCCGGATGAAGTTTTGCATAGTGATCAAAATCTGCCGTCTCGTGCCTTAAGAGATATCTGTCTGCTCCTGCATCGAAAAACGCCTTATAAGATTCATAGCTCTTCTCACCTATCGATAAAGTCACCGCCACATCAGGATGGTCTTTCTTGATCGCCTTGATGATATTGACGATCAAGTCATCTTTATAGTACGGGTCTTCACCGCCCTGCAAAACTATCGTCCTGAATCCCAGATCATAACCTGATGATGCACATTCCACGATCTCTTCTTCTGTCAGTCTGTAGCGGTCCGCATTTTTGTTTCCGCATCTGATGCCGCAGTAGTAACAGTCGTTTTTGCAGTAGTTGGTAAACTCGATCAGACCTCTTACAAAGACCTTGTTTCCGTAGATTTCTTTTGCCACCGCAGATGCCTTTTCCGCAAGAGTCCGGCGGATCTCGGGTGTACGGTTTTCGAGAAGCGAGATGATCTCGTCACGATTAAGACTTCCTGTCTTTATTAACTTGTCGGTAATGCCGGAAATGTCAGCCATTATTTGCGAGTATCGAATAAGTGATCTTCGCGGAAACGCCGTCGAGCATGCCGAGCTTTCCTGACACTGAATTGATCAGGCTCTCCGGCGCATCGACAACGGCACTGATGATCGAGATATTCCTCTCTTTGTAAGGAATACCCATTCTGCCGACAACATAATCCCTCACTTCATGAAGGATATCGTTGATCTGCGCAACTGATTCGGGATTCTCAACAATGATGCCGATAATAGCAACTCTTGTCTCCATTTGACCTCCTTTCGCCCTTCGGGCAAACAAGGTTCTGAAGCAATTAAGTATGAAATATTTACTTAAAGCCTTCCGCGTCAGGCAAACCTTCCGCACTCAGAACTATCAAGCATAAAGTATCATCTTGAAAGGTTAAATGCAATGGACTTTGGCACAGGACTTAAAAGAGGTGGGGTTTCATTATTTTTAGGTGTCGTTTCCTGTGCCGGGACCTTCTTGGCCCGAAAAACGCGCAACAATATATAATTGCGGCAAAACGGTAAAATTTTATTGTGTTTCAATAAAATTTTGTTGCAATTCAAATTGTGACGGTGTATCATAGGCACAACCTGAAGCCGGTTAACAGATATATAGTTCAAAGGGATAACGGATATGAAATATGTAAAACTGACAGCCATAGTTTTATGTGGAGCAATACTCTTATCAGGATGCAGCCGGATCAAAAATCCCGGAGCCCGGGATAACAACTTCGACCTTCCGGATAATCCTGCTGTCTTCACAGAAGTTTTTGATGAAAATATGCGCGCGATGTCTGTTACGGTCTACGGCAGAACATACACAGATTTCGGGGACCTTAAGGACATTAAATCAGAATACCATTTAAGAGATTGCCTTGGTTATGTTGAGAACTCTGAAACTACCCGTATCTATACTCTGTCAGATGACCCTTATGACAACTACATCGTCATAAAGAACATTAACAGCCTTACCGGCTTTACGAGATTTTACAGGGCAAAAGACACAATAAACCGTGACATTTACACCCCACCATATATTGCATCTTTAGGCTTTGAATGCTGGTGTGACTCAGGACTTCACTATGAACTTAATGAAGCCCAAACAGGTCTCATCATTAATGCGGAAAATGTTCAGCTCTTAAGTTATGAATATGATATCAACGGCAGGGCCGGAGGAGGCGGAGAAACAGGATATCTCAATCAAAGCCCCTACAAAAAAGGCGAGCTGATCAAACTCGGATTAACCGAAGTCGAGCTTGACGGCAAGGCTGATAAGGATAAACCTTTCACTGTTAAATACAAATTCAAAGTCACAGATACCGACGGAGTGGTACATGAAGTCAAAGGATCCTACGAACGCGAGATGATGCTCGGCGCATATCTTTGCAGCCTGTCGATCGAATTCAGTTCCGAAGACGGTTACTACATTCGTGAAGATATTTAATGTAAGTTTATAAGGAGAATCATCATGAGATCAAAAGGAATAACAGTATTGATATTAAGCGGGGCACTTCTTATGTCAGGGTGTTCCATGATAAAGGAGGATCCTGTATATGAGCTTCCTTCAGGTGCACCGGAATATACACAGAAATACTTTGAAGACCAGGATGAGTATTTGCTCGAGATAAACGGCAGAACCTACTCATACTTCGGGACATTAAAAAACAGGATAAAAAGTGATTCCGTATGTGAATGCATCGGCTATATGGAAGGGGACGAAAACGCCCGTCTGTATACGCTCATGGAAGATCCTTTAGACAACTACATAATGATCAGAAATGCCGAAGGCATTATGGAGCAGCCTGCTTTCTACAGAGCGATGGACACCAGGAATAAGGATATCTTAACTCCCTCATACATTGAGTCTTTGGGATATGAATGCTGGGGTTCGTCAGGACTTCACTATGAAGAACAGAAAGCCTCGGTCGGAGTTGTCTGCAATGCTGGAAAAATAAGAGAGATAGAATATTCTGTCGAGATCAACGGAATTTGGATAGAGGAAGGCGGAACGAGATACGGCAACTTCAAAGAACTTAAGCTCAAAGATGTCTTTATTATCGATATCGTGGAAAACCGTCTTATAGACAAAGTCGATATGACCAAACCTTTCAATGTCGAAATGATCTTTAAGGTGATCACTGTTGACGGAGAAGAAAAAGAGGTCAGCGGAGTCTTTAATCACGACATGATGATGGGCGGATATCTTAATAATCTTGAGATCAGATACGATGACTCCACGGGTTATTATCTGTATGAGAACTATTGATATACCTGTCAGGCAGATTTAAAAAGTCATCAGAAGTGCTCTGCATGGAGCGCCGTCACAGCCTCCCAGATTGAGCGGTGCGGAATTCAGGAAATAAACACCGTCTTCAACTTCACTTAATCTTATTCCTTCAAGCAATACGATCTCTGCTCCCAGCATTATCAGATGAACAGCCATAGGAGAGTCCATAGGACCTACAGTCTGTGATTCATTTCCGAACAGAAGGATCTTATTATCCGCAAACACTTTTGCGGCATCTTCTGTAACTGTAGCATCACCTTTAACCAGTATCCTGTTATAGCAGTCACAATCCGTGATCTCACAGGATGAGGAAGCAGACTTTGCCTGCTCTATCATTTTCTTTGCATCATCAGATGTCACTTCACCGTTATGCGATATCACATATGCATACCCGACAAAACGTTTAAGATCAACCTCATCGACAGTCTTTCCGTCGTCTATGAAATGAAAAGGTGCATCAACATGGGTACCGTTGTGGGCACACATCTTCAATGCTGACAGATTGCAGATCTCACCGTCACTGATCTTCATCTGAACGAACTTTTCAGGTGAAGGATCTCCCGGGAAAACCGCACAGCTGAAAACCTCCTGTGAGATATCAAAGATCTTCATATGCCACGCCTCCGTTCTTGAAAACTCATCACTTTATTATGGCATAATTCCTTTGAAAAAAATAACCGTTGCTGTTCTCTTACCAGCCCAGATCCATAAGCCAGTTATTAAGTCTTCTCTCACGGTCCTTATCTGCAAGTGAAGTGTCATTTCTGAACTCTCCTTTGATATTGCCATCGACGATATAAAGTACGCGTGTACACCTTGATGCGACCTTTGAATCGTGTGTTACCATCATTATCGTAGTGCCTTCCTCATTTAGCTTGACGAGTTCGTCCATGACCTCATTTGAGGAAGTCCGGTTCAGAGCGCCTGTGGGCTCATCTGCAAAGAGGATCTCAGGCGAGTTTATCATTGATCTGCAGATACAGGCTCTCTGGAGCTGTCCGCCTGATACTTCATTTATATCGTTGTCCGCTACTTCAATGATGCCGAGCTTTCTCATCAGGTCTTCACCCTTTTTGATCTTATCTTCCCTGCTGCCTCCCTTTTTGCTCTCAAATGCGGGAAGCAGGATGTTATCCAATATCGTAAGGTTCTTCATCATGAACATCTGCTGGAAGATAAACCCCATCTTATCGAGTCTCAGATCAGCTAATTCGCTGCTATTCATTTTCGAGATATCTTCGCCGTAGAAAAGAACCCTTCCGCTCGTTATCTGATCCATTCCTGAGATCGAATAAAGAAGCGTGGATTTGCCTGAACCTGAAGGACCCATTATCGCGACCATCTCACCTTCATCCACTTCAAGGTTGATATTCTTCAATACATTTATCTGTCTCTTGTCAACAACATATGTCTTGCAAAGATCTTTTGTCTCAATTACTTTAGTCATTATTCTGTTCCTCCGTATTATTCGATGCTTGCCGTGTCGCGGCTCACTATCTTCTTTGTATAAAGCGCCGTGATTAATGCCGTGACCACTGTTACCATAAGGACTGTTCCGGGATAGATAACAAAGCACTGCAGAATGTCGTAGTTATAGTTGATATCAGATGCTCCCATCATTCCGAAGATCGGACTTATTACAAGATCTGTCATCGGGATCGAAAGACTGACTGCCAGAATCATTGATATAAGAGCTACGATAAAGAATCTCTTAACATGCCACCTGATCACCGAAGCATCCTTAAAGCCTACGGCCTTTGCTATCGCGATCTCATTCTTTTCGTCAGCAATAAAGGATCTCTCCATAAGGACCGTTACGAGGATCACAACGATAAGAACGATGGCAAGCAGGAGCTTTGCGACAGCATTCATTATGTCATAGACTCTTGTACTGTCGATACAATATTCCGCTACGTTGAACACTTCATCGTTTCCGGTCTTTTCCTTGATCTTCCGGACTCTCTCATCGATCGTCTTCTGATCCGGATCATCCGTAAAGTTGATCTTGAACTGCATGGTTGATGACAGATGCGAGAAATCCGTCGGGGCATCTTCATGTAAGAGCACTATATCCCCCAGATTATTGAACGACTGGAAAGTCGCAGTTATCAGCATCTCCTCGGGACCGTTTCCGAAATCCATCTTTACCGTATCACCTATACTGGCACCTGTCTTTTTCAAAAACTGTCCGGTGACAGCAAGCTCGTTACGGTTGGAAGGCACCACGCCTGCGCTGTACACAAACTCCGAAGCTTTGGTATACATATCCTGCTGACAGGAATTTGAATATGTAATGCCTTCGTATTCGATCTGATAAGTGTAGATAAGACCTATACGGGCCTTGCAGGGCATTCCGTCTTCTTTATACTCTTCCTCGAGTTTTGATAAGTATTCCTCAAGACCTTTTTTGCCGTCAGCATGCATAAATGATGTTCCTGTCTTAACATCCGTGATATAAACATCAGCAGGAGGTCCGAACAGATATACAAGTTTATCGCTGTTCATCGTATTTGCCGTATTAACGATCATGAGCACGAGCAAAGTGCAGAGCGAGAAAGAAATGATTATCGTTACAAATCTCTTAGGAGCGGAAAGGATATCGTTAAGTGCCAGATACCACGAAGGTCTCAGTACATTCCTTGTAATCCTGATCCCGCCCTTTTTTCTGAACCTCTCACCGGTCTGTCCTGATCTGACTGCGTCAACGGGAGAAAGCTTCCCGATCCTTGACGTGCTTAAGTATGCAAAAAGAATTACCAGAAGCGTTACACATACAGCGCCTATAACATTCCACAGATATCCCAGATTCGACCCGAGGACCATATCCTTTGTCATTGAATCAAGAAGGATCTTGCCGAAAGGAATGCTTATAAAGAAACCTATCACGGAACCTGATATTGCGATCACCGTATACTTTGTAAGATAAAGACTTCTGATCTTCCTGTTACTGATCCCGATAGCCTTCATAACACCGATCTCCCTGAAGTCTTCACCGATCGAGAAGTTGATCGTAAATCTCAAAACAAGGAAAGATACTATCATAAGACAGATACTGAGTATTACCGCGATAAATGCAATGATAAGATTCATTACATAAGCCATCTTGATCGTATATACCGGCTTCGAATAAGCGACATTCTCGAGATCAGATACTGCGGAACCTACTGCTGCAGGATCATTGGTAGTGATATAGAACACCTCGCCGCAATAGTACCGGGAAACAGTTTCATCATCAATGAACGTCCTGAAAGTCTCATCATTTACAAGGAATCTCGGATTGCCGAAAAATTCGGAACCCATGAATGCATCCTTAAGTGTACCCGCTACCGTAAGCGTTACTTTTGTATCACCCTTCTCGAATACAAGTTTGTCACCAATCCCGAGGTTGTTATCTCTGCTGGCTTTACCGGAAATAATAACCGTTCCGGGTTCAACTGAAGTGATCTCATTGTTATCCTTATCAAAGAATGTTATTCCGAGTCTGTCAGTGGAATTCATCATTCCTACATTCGTGATCTCGATCTGCTTACCGTTTTCCTTGAAGACATCACCTTTTGAAAAATAAATAGTCGTATCGATCTTATAGTCCTCAACTTCAGGGATCGACCTGACCCTTTCCTCAAAACTTCCGATCGCGCCCTCGCCCAAAGATATCAACTGATAATCTCCTATTCCGGCCTTCATGAACATATAATCCGTACCGTTTAATACTGATACAAAATTATAGATGCCGCTTGCGAAGAAAACGCTTGCGATGATTACGAAGAGAAACAATATTATGTTCATCGTCTTGTTTCTCTTAAGATCTTTTTTCAAAATCCTTCCAAACATTTCTTTATCTGATCCCTTCTTCCGGTTTATGCCAGAATGATACCAGTCAAATTATTAAACAAACATTAAATGCCGCAAACTCCTTTATTTACTGCGTTTGCGGATTTAAGTCCTGTCAAGTTCCGGGTGGATCATCAAGCCATCTTAACAACAGCCACTGCTTTAAAACCGCCTTCTTCTGCCTCGGCGTAGACATCACCGTCCATCTTCTGCATAAGATGCTTACATATATAAAGGCCAAGACCGGAGCCTTGTATTCCTTCAGCATTCTTTCCTCTGTAGAATGAATCAAAGATGTTCTGCATATCAGTCTGATCGAGCGCCAAACCTGAATTGGTGACACAGATAAGTCTGCAGTCTTCCTCATCTTCAAATGAGATCCTTATAGATCTGCCATCACCATATTTGACCGCATTTTCCATAAAATTCTGAATGACTTCAATAAGCCTGTCAGGGTCGCACTTCAGAAGACAGTTTGAGTGTTCTTCAACCTTAAACTCCGTGTGCAGAACAGAAAGCTTATCCTTGTAATATGCTTCGATCTTTCTCATGACATCATCAAGATAAGCTTCTCCCGTGTTGACATTAAGGTCAATGAAATCCTCTCTGGATATCTTGCTGATCTCACCTGCGTAACGCTTGATCTCTTCGGCATTTTTGAGAATGCCTTCAAGAGCTTCTTTCTTTTTTTCTTCAGATCCGTAAACACCGTCTTTTAATGCCTTGGTGTAAAGTTCTATAGCAGACAGAGGTGTTTTGATATCATGCGAGAGGGAAAGTACCAAAGTCTTCTTTTCTTTCTGATACTCAAGTTCTTTGCGTTTTGAATCTTCAAGATTCTCGCGGAGCATATCCATTCCCCATAAGAATTTGCCGAAAAATCTGCTCTTTTCCTCCCTGACCGGCTTTGTAAGATTTCCCTTCGCAAGATCAAGAGTCATATCCGTCATGCTGTTGAAAGGCTTTATAACTTTGCGGTCAATATATATCAGAACGCAAAACGTGGAAATTACCATCAGAGCAAGACAGATATTTACGGTAACGACCGTTTTTGCGTTACCGGAATCTTTATATCCTATCCTGTATAACACACCGTCACATTCGGCGACGATGTAATCGTAGTTCACGGCAGAATCGTCGTAAGGTTCTATCCTGATTATTGTCTTGTAATCATTCAGGTTAATGTCTTCTGTATTCTCATTCTGAAGACGCAGAGCTATCTGTTTGGCCTCAACTCTGTAGAGCTTATTATCTGACCGCAATGACCTGAATATCAGGATATTGCTTAACAGGACAAGCAGTATCTCCAGGGAGATGATCAAAGCAACTGACTTACGGAACCTACTCAAATCTGTAACCTACTCCCCATACGGTAAGGATACGGGAAGGATTTTTCGGATCCTTCTCGATCTTCTCTCTGAGCCATTTGATATGCACGGTAAGTGTCTGGAGCTCGGATTCGGAATCACTGCCCCAAATAGCATTGAATATATAAGACTTTTTCAAAGTAATACCCTTGTTGTCGATAAGGAGCTTTAACAGATCAAACTCCTTGCCTGTAACTTCGATCTTCTTGTCATTAAGATAAAGTTCTTTGGTAACACAGTTGAGTTTCATGTCACCTTCAATGATCTCATCTATCGAGAACTTGCGCCTGAATATCCCCCTTATCTTGGCAAGAAGGATATCAATGTCATAGGGCTTCTCAATATAATCGTCAGCGCCGAGATCAAGACCTTTGAGCTTGCTCTCTTTGTCCGTCCTCGCGCTGGCGATAAGTATATGAGTATTTGAATCTTCTCTTATCTTTGAACATACAGTAAATCCGTCGATCTCACCCGGAAGCATGATGTCCAGGACCATTAGCCTGGCACCATACTTCTCGTAGAGTTCGAGCGCCTTCTTTCCGCTCTCCGCGAGCGATACTGTATAGTTCTCCCTGCGGAGAAAATCACACAGCAGATTTCCTATCTCAAGGTTATCTTCAACTACGATAATGTCGGGCATCGTTAAATCTCCCTGATATATTTGATTAATTGTAACACGACTACACGTTAAATGTGTTTCCGGGTCAAAACGAGAAGACATATCCTGCCAGTGGCGACAATACTATCATTATGCATGAGAAGCAGAATGAATTGACCGACATAAGCGTTGCGCGCTGTTCGGCAGGCACGAGACGGTTAAGAGCTATGTCTGATCTTATCTGGATCAGATCGTCTGCAAATGCCGTAAAGAATCCGCCGGCAGTCATTATGTACCATATGCCTGTAAACTCGCTTACAAGGCCTAGGAGCGCCAGTGAGATGCAGAATACGAAAAGCTTACCCAATGTGACATTATTCACCTTCCTTGCAGCAAGAGCACCAAGTATGCCACCCATCGACATGATAAACAGCAAAGGTCCCAGACTCCAGTCAGGTATTCCGGTCAAAGGAAGCTTTGCCTGCAGGAAGAACAGGAGCAAAACGTCAATGCTTCCTACGAGAGCATTTCTGAAGATCAGACCTGCAACTTTTTTATTGCCTTTGAGAAATCCGAAACTTCCCGATACCACTTCCCTGACACGCTTAGAAAGAGAGTCTGTGGTTTTCTTTAAGATTACCTTATTCTCCTTAAGGAACATGAGAAATACCAGATTGACGAGCGATATTCCGAGCGAGAGGATCTGGGCATTACGGTTGCCCATTATAACGGCAATTCCGGCAAACAGTGTGGCAAGACCGTTGGAGATCCTGTATATCGCCGTCTGAGTCGAGATATATCTGTCGTACTTATCAGCCTGTCCCTCTTCAAGCAGGGAATCGTAGGCAAGCGCACTGTCGCTTCCCGATATGAAATTATATGACAGCGCCGAAAAACCGACAGAGACACATACCGCCGCAAATCCCGGGATAAATCCTCTTACAAACGAAGAAAACATCGTCATGATACAGCTGACGATAAGACTCTTCTTCCGGCCCATAACGTCAGCAAACATACCTGACGGGATCTCGGCAAGAAGACTTACTATATGAAATACAGTCTCGGCGAACCCTACCTGGATAAGTGAATAACCGTCTGACACCAGAAGCAGGACCCAGGCGGCTCCCGCAACAGGAATATTGAACAGAAAGTTGGATATATAGAGCAGTCCCAGCTGCCTTTTTACATTTAATTTTGTCATAAATAAAAAACTCCTTTAATCATTCTGAATAAAGGAGAAGTCAATGAATCAAGTTGAATTTCAGGTGTTATTTCCTGCAAACAGGCAGACTTCTCCTATAGGACACCCTGTAAAAACCGTTCATAAGCTGAATGTTAGGTGTAATCCAATACATATGAGAAGCGCCTTTCTATAGATTTTTCGGAAGTAATATATCACATCGCACCCGGCAGGGCAATGAGAAGATCCTTATCATTTTTTCGGAGTAAATTTAAGTTTACCGAAAACGAGTTTAAGTGTTCCCTTTGTGTTCTCTCCTTCTGATACGACCAAACGGTTTTTCTCGATACCAACGATCGAATAATCGATACTGTCGTTCTCGAACATGTAGAAGGTTTTATTGGCAACATCGTAAACAAGGACAGCACTGTGCTTCCAGTCACTTCCTATAATCACTGTAGTGCAAAGATCGAGATTTTTGTCTTTCGTTACGTCGAAATATACCCTCTCTCCATCAGAAACATATCCGGGTATTGAAGAGCAATAGTCATCCATTTCGAGCAGAGCCCTGTCCAGCTCAACACCGGTAACTTTTTTTCTGTTGCTGCATGCGGTACAAGTCAGCATAAGCAACACCAATACAAGAACAGCACATTTCCTGATATCCATACTGACCCCCATCTGACAAAAGTGTCTATATTATATTAGATTATTTCTCCATTGGAAGATTAATTGGAAAATTATTTTGAGGATATTTCAGAGGGCTCCTCTGAAGTTACAGGGAAAACCACCTCTGCCAGGAATAAAAATCCGTATGGTCTTTCTTCACAACTGACAGTTAATTCACCGCCATATGCATAAGCTGCCGTCTCGATATTATGGATCCCGAAGCCATGGTTCTTCCGGTCATTCTTTGAAGTAACGATCCTGCCGTCCTCTATCTCAGGTGCCTTAAAGCAAGGATTTGATACGGAGATCATAAAGAAGTTCTCAGTCTTCCTGAACTGCAATTCTATCTGCTTAATATCATGCTGAAGCTCTGACAGTTCGGGCGCGGTTGAAGCTTCTATAGCATTATCAAGAAGATTGGCAAGGATCTTACACATATCGACCGGGGATATCTCTATACTGGATATCTTCCCCGAACTCTTAAGCGCAATTCCGAGAGCTTCGGCTTTTGAGGTCTTGTCTGCAATTATTGCATCCGCTATAGTATCTCCGGTGTGAGCACTGATATCGGCGCTTTCGAGATTCTCACCCATTTCTTCGAGATACTCGCGCATTTTTTCATACTCACCTTTTTCGAGCAGAAGTTTCAATACATTCGTATTGTTACGCATGTCATGACGCATCGCACGTATCTCGTTATCCGACTTCGCTGTAGCCTCAAAGAACATTGTCTGTGATGCCACTAGTTCTTCATTGATGTGATTTAATTCCTTCAGGTCATCACGTTCTTTGCGTGTGACCCTGATGTAAAAGAACAGAGCGAGAAAGACAAGTATGACAAGCATCGACATAATAGTCAGTGCTTTTCTGGAATCGATAAAATCCGCATCTTCTGTCAGATCGGGAAATACACTGACCAGTACGTTAAGGAGCAGCGCAATAGTAAGTGTGACCGTAACAGGGAGAGGCGCATTATCATTCTTGCTTCTAAGCCGCTTCAGGAAATAAAGAAATGCAAATTCCAAAAACTGGATCAGAAGTCCGAGAAGTATAACTACGATCATCGCGATACTCATTGTATTCCAGTTATTAGAGCCGACTATCTGCTCGCCGAGCACCTCAAAGATCTGATCAACTGATGTAAGAATATCGACAGCCAGGAAAGATATGACGATCTTCTTCCACCATTTGGTATTTATGCTGACTGCAAGGACAATTACCATCACACCATATAAGATCAGACTTTCGACTTCACCGATGATAATATCATTACCTTCATTTGAAACACTGACTATGGATTCAAATGCTCCGAATCCGGCTCCGATCAGAGCAAGCAAGATGTAAACGGCCTTCTTATGCTTTACCTGATACTTAAGGACTCCGTCAACTAAAAAAGTGGCAAGAACCCCCTTTATAAAAAAAGGCAGTACAATTAAAAATACGAACAGACAATTTACCAGAAATTTCATCTGCCGTTTCTCCTTATATACTCAAGAAGATCTTTCTTTACTTCAGCAGAGGCGCTCCTTGCAACCGGAAGGACTTCTTTATTATCAAGTATCACATCTGTCGCCGAGAGCTTTTTTACATGTCCGAGATTAACATAGTAAGACCTGTGTATCTTCGAAAAATCAGTACACACTTCGTCTACCATCTTGAGCGCATCCGCAAATTTCATCCGGAGCTCTATGGTCTCACTGCGGAAACAGAATCTGACACAGTTATTCGCAGCCTCGATATAAATGAGATCAGATACGGAATTCACAAGTTCCTCACCGTCCTTGTGAAGCACTATCTTCTCATCGACTTTCAGTTTTTTCTCGAGGTCTGTCAGAGCTTCTCTGAGTTTTGATTCATTCACTGGTTTGCACAAAAAACGGAACGCATCGACCTCATAGCCTTCCATGGCAAGTTCAGTGTGACTGGTAAGAAAGATTACAGGGATATCTTTGGAATAATCCCTGATCTTTTTGGCAGCAGTCATACCGTCGATATCCTTCATCTCTATATCAAGAAACACCGCATCCGGCACGAATCCGTTCTCAAAGCTTTGGAGAAGTTCACTTCCGTCAGCATAAAGAAAACAGCTGACTTCGGTCTTTCCGTAAACCGAACTTATCAGTTGTGCTATCTGACTTCTGTAAACACTCTCATCATCAACAATGGCAAGCCGCATGAGATCCTCCGGTATTGTTCTCTCATAAAACAGGAGCTGTCTCAGACTACGAGAGCAGCTCCTAATATTTTAATGATAAATTCTTTTTGAGCAAATGTTTAAATCTTAAAAAGAACTGTCATTATCCAATCGTTTTCCCGTTCTCAAGTTTAACTATCCTCGTTCCGTAGGAAGCACATTTCTCGGAATGCGTAACCTGAAGTATCGTCAGACCCTTTTCCTTGTTAAGCTTTGAGAAAAGTTCCATGATCTCAACAGAAGACTTGGCATCCAGGTTTCCGGTAGGCTCGTCAGCCAGAATGACTGCAGGACTGCCCATTACGGCTCTTGCGATCGCTACCCTCTGCTGTTGTCCGCCTGACAAAGTGGCAGGCATTGCTTTGCGCTTTTCCGTAAGACCAGTGATCTCCAGTATCTCATTCAGTTCTTCTTTGAGCGATGACTTGGATCTGCCGTTCATGGTCTGAGGAAGCAGGATGTTATCTTCAACCGTAAGATTCATTACGAGATTGTAGAATTGAAAAACAAATCCGATATTCTTGAGTCTGAGATCGGAAAGTTTTTTATCATTAAGCGATCCTATATCCTGTCCGCAAAGAGATATCTTTCCTTCATAATTACGGTCAAGTCCGCCGATGAGATAGAGCAGTGTAGACTTACCCGAACCTGATGCACCCATTAATGAAACGAACTCGCCTTCAGAAACATACATGCATGCCTCATCCAGAACCCTGTTAAGATTGGTATTCTTTCCGAAAGTCTTGCTGACATTATTCACTTCGATTATTGTATTCATCTTAATATCCTCCGATTATTTATTCATACTTAAGCTGTTCTGATATCTTCATCTTCTTCATCTTTCTTATCGGGAACAGAACCGTACCCGTGAAGATAATGATAAGTATTATGCAGAACAGAATATTCTTAACAGGATCAGTCTCCATTACAAGATAAACGCTCTGCGAATTTTCTGTTGCAGCCCCGATCACTCCGGACAGGATCACTCCGGCAATGGTACCAAGGCAGGACGCAGTAAATGATGTTATGAGCATCTCCATGAAAAGGACACCTGAAAGTTTTCCTCTGCCCATAGCTGTCGACAGCATGACCGCACATTCTTTTTTTCTTCCCTCAAATCCGAGGAGCTGGTTGCTTACCATACCGATAAAAGTCATGCCTGATGCAAGAACGATTATGGCAGTAATAACGGCAATCAGTTTCGTGGCATCCTGTGCGTTTTCCGCGAGATATTCATCCATGGTATAAACATCTGCAAATGTATTGGCAGTATATGTTCTTATTGTCTCTGCTACATAATCGGGATCATCACATTTAACAAGGTAGTAGCCGATCGTATCTCTGAAGATCTCTTTAAACTCCTTAGGAGTAATAATGAAAGATCCGGTCTCTCCGTCAAAGGATTTTACCTTGACAAGTTTAGCGATCCTGTATTCCCTTTCGATCGGGAAAACACCATCCGGATTGTATGTGATCTTTATAGTATCGCCCTCATTAAGACCTTTCTTTTCCGCAATCCTGTCATCGGCAATGATACAGCCGTCATCCAGCGAATCGGGCAGATCAGCGAAGAAATTATAGTATTTATAACCATTCTCAGGCATTGCATAAAAACCGCCCCACGTTTCTTTTTCCTCATCATTAACGGAAATGTAAGTGCTGTCGAGATAAACAGCTTCAGTATCAGTAACGCTTTCGAGCCTATCTATGAATGAACATTTTTTCATCTTTTCATATGCGAATACAATGACATCACAATCATAATCATTCTGACTTATCATTGTCATTAGAGACTGCGCAAAAGCAAACACAATGACACACATCGCAGCAGAAGTAACACATAAGATCCCGCTTGAGACAGTACTCTTACGCGATATTGCTTCTCTTACTGCAAGCGACAGCGCTGCATTATCTTTCCCGGATGCAAACCTTTCAATAAGACCTGCAGCTCCTTTGAATATCCAGGGGAAAAGACAGGCTAAAGACACAACGGTACATACAAGACATACTGTCGCTCCGGGAAGAGTCTTTCTGAAGAAAAATGATACAACCGCTCCCACAAAAAGTGTCAGACCTATAACCAAAGTAACTTTATTATATTTATATTCAGTATCTCTGTTATCAAAGATAATATCTCTGATGGAAGTATGAAGAGCTTTCAATATGGCTCTTAACGGAATCAGGCATTCAACGAGCACCGCACCCAGGATAACACCGGCCATAAGAATGACAGACATGGGAGGAATGTCAACTTCCATTACATTTCCTTCGGAATCCGTCGTATAGAACAACATATTAAGTATTGCACTTCTTATCAGTGAATATACAGCGATTCCGGGAACACTTCCTAAAACTGCGAAGATAACATTTTCGAGAAGGAGTATGCGGCCTGTTCTTGCTGTGCTCATACCAAGGCTTCTTAATGTCCCGATAAAAGACATCCTCTCACTGACGATCCTGTTGCAGATCGATGAGGTAACAAAGATGACCAGGAGAAATGTGATCGCAAACAGCAGGTAAAGAAAAGAAGTGATCTCATTAATGCTTTCCATATCATCTTCAGATACTGAAAGAAGGGTTACCGTGCCATTCGGATAATAGTCCTCCAGCATCTTTTTCGCTTCATCAACTTTACTGTTATCAAGGACGTCTATAAGCAGGATACCCCTGTCCGTCTTACCGCAGGATATTACCTCAGCTGTTTCCATATTAAGCAGCACGGTATTTCCGGAAAGAAGATAATTCTTATTATCTGCCGGAAGGATCTGTGAAACGGTAAGCTCAACAGGATCACCGGATCTGTCGTGAATGATCATCTTATCGCCTACGTCATAACCGTATTTTGTTGCTAAGTTGCTGGTTACTGCCGCTTCCATATATCCGATCTCTATCGGATCCATGAACTCCATGCTGACTGCTTCATCCAGATTAACACCAAGTATGCGCAAAGTGGTCTGCGTTACAAAAGCATATTCGCCTTCGATCTCATTAAAGATTTTATCCGCGTTTGAATTCAGCTCCATCATTTCCGATTCCGGAAAACCGTCAGGAAGCCCCTTGACCGAGTAATCATCTGCAGAAAACAGGATCTCAGCTTTGGATATTCCGCCATACAGATTAGCAATAAGTGTTTTTATCGATGAAGCCAGATCAAAACACAGCATGGCACATACGGAACATATGAAGATCGAGAACACGACAAGTATCGTCCTGAACGGCTTGAAAAAAATGTTTTTAAGTGAGTTTTTAAGTATAATATTCATCTTTTATCCCTCATTAATACCATCTTGAGACCCTGTCCCCGGGAGCTATATACATACCGTCGCCTTCCTTAACACCATACGCTTCATAGAAAGAATCCAAAGAAGAAAGGATAGCATTTGTTCTGATCAGATTCGGACTGTGAGAATCGTATGCGATCTGATCAATGATCGCTTCATCAACTGCCTTTTCAGACCAGATAGTAGCATAGTTCTCGAAGATCTTTTTCAGATCCTCATTATTCTTTGCAAGTGACGTTACACATTCCATGCCGCCCAGATCTGCGTAGTTCTCGCCTAATGTCTGTTCTCCGTCAACATGGTATATACCAAACACGGTAAAGTTATCTTCAAAGTAACTGGCGGCTTTTTCATCGCGTTCTTTGATGACTTTCATATCTTCATCAGCTATCCATTCGGGATCGTATACACCATTCTTATCAAAAACAATGCAGTCACTGTCAAAAGCATGTCCCATCTCATGTGCGATTACTGATCCCAATCCTCCGAGATTGGTGTAGTAGTCTGCATTAACATCAAAGAACGGAGCATTGGTAATAGCGCTTGTGATCGTGATGCTGTTAGTTGTCGCATCGTAGCACGCATTGAACATCTGCATAGACATCGATATTTCTTTGCGGTCGACGGGCTTGCTCAGGCTGTCAATAAAATCCTGCCTTGAGATCTTATTATACTGAATCATGATCTGAAAATAATTACCGCCTATTCCGGCATATTTTGAATTATCATGCCGCTTAAGATCAGTACCGGTTATGTATATGATGTTCTCGAGTTTTTCGAGCAGACCATTTCTGGTAGTTTCAGTCAGCCAGTCGGCATTCTTGATTAGTTCCCGGTATCCGCCCCTGATATCATCACACATCGAGCGGAGCGCATCATCCATATCTTTGGTATAGAACCGCTCAACATATATGGGGTCAGTCTGATCGGTAAACATCTGACTTATCTCATTTATAGCCTGCTCTTCGGGAGTATCATAAGAGTCTTTCACATATCCTTTTAAAAGAATGTAGTGAGGTGCAATGAACCGCATGAATGAATAGTAGACTTTGCAGATCTCCCAGGTCTTGAGAGCATCGATATTTTCATCAACAAACAAAGAATTAAGGCATACGACCTGATCATAATCAACCACACAGAATTCATCGCAGTATTTCAGGTCAAAACCGACTTCTTCCAGATATTCCATAAGTTCAATATTTGTGAATATCTTATTGATCTCATCAGCAGAGTGGATGCTCATATACTCATACGGCCAAAATGAATCCACTATGTCCATATCCGTGGAACCGTAAAGTTCCATGGCAACGACAGCGAGTTCTCTTCCGTATCCTTCCGCGGAATCAACATCATAACCCATGGTCTGCATTATGACCTTTACATCATTTACCAGGGAATTAAATGCAAAGCTGTCATCCCGGACTGTTTCAAAATCACAGTTCAGAACACCTGTCTGTTGGACAAATGTCATGATGTTCTCTCCGGATGCAAAGTAATTGGTCCCAACCGAGATCCCGAGCATACCGTTCAAACCGTAATCCTTTATGAGCTTAACATCGATCTTCAGTAATTCATCAACAGTCTTAACGTTATTGATCTCATCAAGCACAGTTGTCAGATCTTCCGGGATCGGCTCATTCTCAAAATCGTACTCACGGAAAGCATTATATGCTGTCTGTATCAGATACTCTTCACTGCCCTTCTCATACCCTGCTCCTGATACCGTATCGAGGATCACGCTCTCGATCTGATCATCGATCATCTTCTGATCGAAGGCACTCCCGGCAGTCTTCTCGCCGTATTCAAATACAGCATCTTTCAGTCTGTCTTCATTGATGTATCTGTAGTAATCATCCTTGGGGCTTGCGGGGGCTTTTTCGGAAGTCCCGGACGTCTCCTGCCCCTCTATGACTACCGGTGAACAACCCGGTATCAGGCCCAGCGATATTACACAGACAAGTGTTATCCCTATTAACCTCTTCATCACTAATCTCCTTTTTCAGATTATCGGATAATGGGATAGTATCACTGATTTATATCAATTGTGTATTTTGTGGTGAGTTGCAGCTGATGCGTGGCGAGTTGCTGTTACCAGCTCTTTTCCTCATGTTCTGCAAGCCTGTCGCCCTCATAACGGAACTTCATCGAAAATATGCCGGATCCTTTATGTGCTCCGAACAGATAATCAAACATGATCCTGTCACCTTCCCAGACAGGCAAAAGATCCATCTTGCTCAGGGGCACCCAGCAAAGCTCGCCTTCATCACAGGATCCTTCAGGCAGTTCAAAATCTGTAGGAACAGAAGCCGTAAACACATGCATATATTCGGTAGGATATTCGGAAGAAATAAAAGCGATAAGTCCTCTGTAACGGAAAGACTCCAGATCTTCCGGACCGATCAGAGCTTCTTCCTTAAGTTCTCTTAACACGCACTCTTCCGGAGTCTCGTCTTTTTCGAAGTGACCTCCGATACCGAGATACTTATCAAGGTTCATATCGCCTTTTCTGGTCTTGCGTATAAAGAGACAATCAGAGCCTCTTGTTATGTATATCAGTGTTGTGAGGTTTTCAATGCGCATATGGCACATTATAAAGGATTTTATGCCTCTGCGACAGTCTCGCCGTAATCAATGGAATAATCTCCGTTAGTAAGTGCGATACTGAAATTGACTCTGTAGATAATATAAGAAGAGACATCGATCTTAAATGTCTCTGCAAGTGCACACCACTTGTCTGCAAGACTTACGATAAAACTCTCGCGGTGAGAAGGAAGAAAAGGAGTCAACGGGAACATGTGCTTAACTATAATGTCTTTCTCAATCTCATTGAGGTCGAAGTCCCTGTCGGCATTCTTCAGTGCAACTCCGGGATGCGTAAAGCCGTGAAATCTCCTGCCCTGACCCTTTTCATGCCAGTCATAGAGGAAATAATCGTGAAGCAGGGCACCCCTTACCAGGCTGTCCTTATCTATCTCAATCCTGAAAAGCTTCTCTAAGGAATATGCAATAAGAAGACTGTATTTGGCAACTGCGACACAGTGCTCGAAAACAGTTGTCTCACCATGCTGGGTAAATCTCTTCATAACCTGCGCTTCAGGGCTTAAGATGATGCTCTTGCCGCGGGTGAAAAGATCCTTCGCAAGTCTGTATTCAGTAATCCTCTTTGCAAAATGTAAAGCCAATTCGTACCTCTCATGCTTTGACAATGTCAAAGCGCGTTATACCACGATGGATAGTATAACGTATTTACCCGTCATAGTCTCCACCAAAACGTTAAGATTTTGTGTCATTATAGGGGAAGTTATTTACAGTTCCAGAAACTCATCCAGATAGTTCGTACAGAAATGTCCGGCAGCATACATATATAGCTGCTGCTGTTTCTCTGTCAGGTTCTTGTTATAGTCCCAGGCTTTCTGTGCGGCGATGCTTGCACCGCCCGTGGCCAATGCAAGTCCGGCCTGACCGAAAAACTTTCCCGCAGCTTTTCTCTTTGCCTGCGCAGGATCGGATCCTTCTTTATTCATGACGGCTGCTGCGCCCGGGAAAGCCTTTGCGGCAACTTCATCATCTACAAGAGAATCATTGAAATCCTTCATGAAAGCATCATAACGGGCTTTGTCCTTAACAAATACTGTATCAGCGGTTATGACAGCATAGCGCGAATTAAATCCGTATTTGATGCCCCAGCGCTCATACTTGACATCGGCAAAATACATCAGAGTCTCAATATCTTTTACTGCGCCGATAAAAATAGTCTTTCCGCCGGAAGGAGCTGCCTTCTTCCTGGATTCCCAGTTTCTCTCATTCCATATTACAAGTTCAACAGCGTTATCTTCACCGTTTCCGGCATTTAATGCATCGATTACTTTACGGAAATAATCAAGCGCCGTATCATCCTTGTAGACAATTGTAAGTAATGCCATATCTTCCTCCGGTCATTCAATGCTGTGAAGAGTCTGAATCATGTCGCCGATCTCAGTCTGGAACCGCTCGAACTTAAGGCACAACTCACTTCTTCCGTTCTTGGTATCACGGATATCGCGAATATTCTCCTCTATAGATGAGACTGACTCTTCCATAGGACGGAAGACATTATCCTTGATGTATTGACGGGAATAATCCTCAAGTTCTGAAGCAGCCGTATTAAAAGCGCTCCTGATATTCTGACGGTTGTTTTTCAATGCTTCATGCAAAAGCTTATCATCGTAATCTTCCTTAAACTGAAGCATAAGCTCGATTCCGATGCTTACCAGCGAGACAACAGAACTGCCTCTTGCTATGCCTTTAGACGCTGCAGAAACACCCTTTGAGATTCCGGCGACTGTCTTACCTGCACCTGCAGCAGTCTCACGGGCAAGGACCTTGCTTCCGAATCTGCGGCCAAGAGTTGAGACGGATTTACGCACCAGGCTCTGGGTGGAATCTGTAAGCTGGATAGTCTGAACAGCGCTTGTCGTCAGATCAAGCATCTCAGGAACACCGGAACGTGCGATGGTCCCTAACACCATATCACCGGCTTTCTCAATATTTGTCGCAGTAATAAACACTTTCTTCACACCTTCAGGAAGATCATCGTATTTATCTACCAGCCTGATCTTCAGATTGCGTGAGAATTCGGACTTCTCCATATTATCAAGGCTCTGACCCAGGTCCATAAGGCGGGATCTGACTGTATCGTCGGCATCCGCCTGACATTTATCCATGATATCGGTAGCCATCCTGTCGTATTCAGCAAGCTTTTCTTCGAGTTCATTGTTATCATTTTTGGCTCCGACAAGATCGGCTGCATCAAGGCCCAATTGTCTTATATTTGCTGCAGCATCAGTAAAGATATCCTCCACTTCCTGCTGCATGCGGTTTCTTGCGTCGATAAGTATATGGCGCTGCTGTATAAGATTCTCCTCGAACGCATCGATATCGGCATCGGAATTGCCGGGTTCGAGTTCTGCGATCGTTTTGTCGAGAACATTATCTAAGATATAAAGCTCAGTCGTAAGTTTTGACACAAGGCTCTTTTCGGCAACAAATGAATTAAGTGTCTCAATAAACTTGTCGTATCCGCTTCTTTCAAGGAGTTCATCTGCAATCTCGGGATCTGTTTCACGTTCCTCAAGGCTGTCAAGATATGACTGTGCATCAATGAACGACAGATGAAGCTGCTCAGGAGTATATGGAGCAAGAACATCCCGCAGTCCTTCTCTTATTATCTCCTGCTGCTCGGCACTGTTTCCCCTTGCCGCACGGTCCATTTTATTGACGACGAGTATCATCTCACCTGCCTTATCCTTGTCAATGGCAAGCTTGCGGAAGTGTTCGGCGATGTAAGAATCAAACAATTCATTAGTCACTACAAACACAAGAATGTCAGCAGATGCGATCGCCTTATACGAGATCTCATCGTGATCAGGCCGGAGACTTGTGTGGACACCGGGAGTATCAACTATCTCAAGACCCATCCACTCGTAGCTTTGTGTCTCCTGAGTAGTTATCTCCGCACCTGTGGCAATATCTTCATTGCCTGTCAGCATCTTGATAATGGTGGACTTTCCGGCACTGTACTGTCCCGCGAAAACTATTCTGACAGTATCATCTTCTGATGCTCTGTTATCGTATTGCACACCGGCATCTCTTAAGGATCTTTTGATCTTATCCTTCAGGGCATCACATGCGCATGAGTATTCAGCGATCTTCAGCATATTATCATCCTCCGATATTACCTGCCGTATTGCCGGTCTCGACAGAGCAGTTGATAAGCTGTGTCAACAGCCTGATCCTGTTTTGTTTTGCAGGATCTTTTTTGCCACATTTTATTATAACAATCTTCTTTTCTTCATCGGTGTATATATCTTCTTCTGAGGCCATATCACCCATGATCAGGCGGGCAAATTCCTCAGCGGAAGAAGACTCACTTCGTGCGGCCTGAGTAACGTCTTCAGAGATCATGTCAGACAGGTTCTCACACAGTCCTGATGGCAGTACCTGATCTTCTCCGGTTACGATCAAAGTCGCAACACCGGGGATCCTTGCAACATTCTTTACACAGGATGCATCAAATGCAAGGCCCTCTGTGATCTTTACCATCTCTATTATCATCGAACGGTTAAGGACCCGCATCTGGCCCTTTATATCCTCTGCAAGGTTATCCTGTGTCTGAGCCAGCGATTCGGTAACAAAACCCATCTTATCGAACTCGCCTGATACGAATTCTATCTTCTTGTTTAGTAAATTCTTCAGATTGTTTTCGAGCTGCGACCAGATGCTGTCACATGTCGCATTGACAGAAGCATTCAGTTCCTTCTCGAGCTTGCCTCTTGCCCTGAGCTCCTTGTCATTACGGTTCTCAAGGAACAGAAGGCTGATACCTCCGGCAAGACCTACACCTGCAGCGATCCATCCTATCGGTCCCATCGCAGCCATAGCTGACTCAGTTCCGACAAAAGCAAGGACAGCAGCTGTTACCGACAGACCGGTGCCTGCCGCCAGAGCTGTCCAGCTGACGATCTTTCTTGAATCAACGAGAGCGGGTGTCAGGAAGTTCCTTTCGATCGCATCAACCGATACATATTTCAGCTCGCTGTGAAGCTCACGAACCGTCTCCTTGATCATATCATCAACAGTAAGCTCAAAGCTGTCGAGAAGGTCTCTGCATTTATCTTCTATGTTCTTTCCGCGGATCACTTCGCCCCAAGCAAGATCGGCATGTCTGTCGTTATAATGATCTTCGGCAAATCCCGCAATATCGAATCTCAGATCCGTCTTCAGTTTCATCATGAAGGCTTCGATCCTGCGCTTGCTTTCGCGTATGAAAGATTTCTTCCATGTATCAAGCACCTTGCGCTTGTTCTTTATGATCTCGCCCTGTGAACAGTTCAGACGGCTGTCAAATTCGAGTTCGTCTACGGCAGCGATCATGGGATTTGCGATCACATCCACAAATGTCTTGATCCTTATAAACTTTCCTCTTGTGCTGACCTGTTCGATCAGGAGTTCCTTCAGATCGTCTATGCGGCTCATGGACTGCCAGAATGTTCTCTCATCCGCATCTTCTGTATTTTGAGCGATATATGCCGCTTTAAGGTGTACGAAAACAAACTTCACTTTACTCCAGTCCTGGCCCATCGGTTCAGCAAATTTCAGAAACTGGCGTCTTACGGAACTGAGCCTTTCCTCATCAAAAGCTCTTCGCATGTCACGCTCTGCAAGTTTCAGGCTCTTGCCGCCTTCGACAGAGACTTTAACATTCATGATCACTATCACAGGCTTGCCGAGTTCGACCACCTGTCTGAAACAGTCTGCTTCTATAGCCTGAGGAGCATCATCTGTAAGAAGGAACAATATAAGGTCCGCAGTTTTTGCCGCATCAAAGGCAAGACGGGTATCCTCTTCGCCTTCGAACGCCCCGATACCGGGAACATCGGTTACAGACAGTCCGTTCCACTCATATCTTCTTATGTCTCTTGTGGTCCTTTGAGCGCCTTTGCCGATCGACATTCCGTCGCCTTCGGTAAGCACTTCCATAAGCGTGGATTTTCCCGCCATTGTCCTTCCGAAAAGTGTGATGGAGAATGAACCCATATTCTCGGCAAGGAGGTCAAGGTTCTCATTGAATGAAATCTTGAGATCATTCATGGCACCCCTGATATTCTCGAGCTGGCTTTCAAGGAGCTCAGTCATACCGGCTGTCTCACATGGAGACTGCCTGAATTCGATTACAGTCTGGCTGATCTTGTCTTCTGCTGCCGTCAGCGCCTTATCAAGAAGCTGCCTCTCGGAAGAAGCAATCTTCTGTCCTCTTTTGGCAGACTGCCGGCAGTCTTCTAAAACTGTTGTCAGATCGGAATGTGTCATACTGCGCCTCCGCACCGGAACTGTCTACAGTATAACAGAGCATTGAAGATTACTTGAAATAATTATTCCTTACCCTTAAATTCCACCATATCTTCCAGGTATCGGTAAACATCTTCCAGACATCCTTAAACTTGATACGTCCGAAGGATTCACTTCTGGAATAGTTAAGTTCAACGGGCATCTCGATAAGTCTGGCCTTTCTCTTATTTCCCAAAGCCAGAAGCTCGATATCAAAAGCATAACCATTGATCCTTCTTAACGGAGCTATCTCTCTTATGAGACTTCCTTTGTAAAGCTTAAGACCGGTCTGGGTATCATGGCATTTCAGACCGAATAAGATCTTAAGCATGACAAAATACCCGAAAGACACGAATTTGCGCATAAACGGATATTCAAGCTTCGAATCCTTATGCATCTTTGAACCGATGACTATATCAGCACCGGTCTTATTCATTTCCTCATAATAGCCGCGGATAAGATCTGGAGAAAGATCAAGATCGGCATCGATAAATCCGACTATATCTCCCCTGCTGTTAACAGCACCGTGAGTTACTGCACCGCCCTTGCCGCGGTTTGTGTCGTAACCCAGATCCCTGATATTCGGATTATCCTGTGATGCACGTTTGATCTCAGCGCCTGTATTATCTTTACTGCCGTCGTTCACGGCGATGATCTCGTAGTCTGAACAAAACGCTTTAAGCGCCTTGTCAATGGTCATAAGATTATCGTAAATGTGTTCGCCTTCATTATAAGCAGGCACGACGATGCTGAGCATAATGATCCTTCGCTGTTAAAAAATTACGCGATATTTTAACACATCAGAAGCGTCCGCCGCCACCACCGGAGAATCCGCCTCCGCCACCGCCGGAGAAACCGCCTCCTCCGCCGCCGGAGAAACCGCCTCCGCCGCCACTGCTTGAAGAATAATGGACTACTTTTCTCTTGATGAACTTATCTGTCTTATCAACTTTGTTTCCGCCGTGAATAGCATTATATGTGCTGATCGCAGGAACCTTATCAAGTCTTCTCTTCGGAGTGGAAACTGCCGTTACGACAAGCGACATGCCTATCGGTATGATTATCGTGAAAAAGACGACCGCTCCGTAATTCGCATAAGAGAATTGTTTGAGATCTTTGGTGATCCCGAGAACTGCGGTCCCGTATTTTTCGCTGCCTAATTCGGTCAGATACTTTCTGAATAATGAATAGCATTCATCATCTTCAACTGCGAAATGCGCTGTTCCGTAAGTATAAAGCCAGAAGAATCTCTGTCCGGGTTCATCCAGTGTAATGTCAATAAGGATGCAGACACCTGAATTATTCTGGAGCGGAACTGTCTTTACGTGATCCATAAAGTAATCTTCGGCAAATCTCTTCTCGTCGTCATCGGAGTTGGAATAGCCTTGGCCCTTGTCTCTCGTTGTTACGATGACAACACTGATATCCTTTTCTGAAGAAAGCTTCTTTGCCGCATCTTTGATCTGCTCATATTCATCATCCGTAAACAGATGCGCATCGTCATTGACCTGAACCGTCTTTGCGGGCGACAGGTTCATGAAGATATAGAAAACAATACTTAAGATGATCACACAGATAAGTGCAATACCGACACCTACGGAGGCGCCGTTAAGCTCGCTGAATACAGAGAGTTTATTCTTCTGATTTCCGCTGTTGTTGTTTTCGATTAAAGTATTATCAATTTCAGTGCTCATCCCCAGAACCCCCTCATGATAATTCCCAAAACGAACCTTGTGATGACTGCCAGGATAGCAAGAACGATAAAGAAGAACATCATCTTCTTAACAGGACTTACCGGGATGGTTCCGGCAACTTCGCCTGTCTGTCCGTTCATCGTAAAGTAATAGAACTTGTTGCGGTATTTATAGGATAAGAACCATACAGGAAGCAGTGCGTAGTTAGCTTCCATCGAATCAATCCTGCTCTGGTTCTCCGTTATCTTGTACCTGTCATAATTGCCCTTCAAAGAATCCTTCAGAGCCTTGTCTATGCCGTCAAGGCCGCGCTTTGTGGCACGTCCCGACAGGTCCTGCGGCGACTGATCATATCTGTCGGCATAAAAGCCCGGAAGATATCTGTAATCGTATGGAATGAGAGATTGAAAATAAAACGGTTCGATAGCTTCCATCAGACTGTCATCTATCCTCGTCTCTCCATCCAGAGGAACGTTCGCCCAGGTAACATTCGCATGGCGCTCGAATTCAAAACTTTCCGTGATCTGTTCGTTACCTCTGTAAGTGATCTTATCTCCGGTTCCCTTTGCATCGATCGTTCCTTTGATATTAAAGAGCCAGAAAGGGACATAAAGGCCGGTCATCTTGGCAACATTTTTCTTTGAAACGAATCCGAAAGGAGTCCATTTGCCTTTGCCCGCCCAATTTATAAATGCCTCTTCGGCAGATTGTCTCGAATATTTGAACGGGATCATGTACTGAGGTTTGAATTCTTCAGTAAGTCTCTTTCCCACAAGAGCCGGGGAACCGCAGAAAGCACAGAAAGTAGCAGCCGTATGTGAATCGGTTACAAGTTTTGCTCCGCAGGAGTTGCAGATAAATTCAGTCTGCCCGGGATCTGACTCAGGCTGAACCTGTTCAGTCTCCGCTGTCTCAGCAGGAGCAGCCGCACCGGGTTCCGCCGGGACCGGTTCTTCAAGTTCTTTGACAGTAATACTCTCGAGTTCATCAGTGTTAAATGCAGATCCGCAGTTAGGACATTCAAGCTTCTGTGTATCAGCATTAAGAGTGAGATTTGACCCGCAGTTCGGGCATTTTATCGTATCAGCCATACCTATCCCTCCTAAGTTGAAAGGATACCATAAATCACATTCATTTCCAATAAAACAACAGGTTTTGCCTTAAGTCAGGCCTCTGCCTCAGCAAGAGCCTTAAGCGTCTTTTCGTGGCTTTTTACCGAATGGGAATAGTTGATCTTTTTAGGCTCAACACCTTTCCGCCTGCAGATAATATCGACAAAACGATCGGCTAACACAGGGTTTTTCAGCAGCACAGGTCCGATGAGGCTTATGCCGAGAAGATTATTCACACGGACTCCGTCTTTTTTTACGGGATATTCGCCGATCACTTTAACGATACCGAATGCCATTTCTTCCTGGTCTTCAGGAATTCCGGCACGGTTGACAAATCCGACGTATTTCTCATTAGTCTCCGGATCTTCAAGTATAAGATCGCCTGTGTATCGGGTCTTTCTCTGCTCCTTGAACGTAAAATTAAAAAGACCCAGACAATTCTTAAAAACTCCATAGGATGTAGTGATGCCCTTGCCTAAGATGTCATAGCCGTTGCCGGTAAACAGCATCGGGACACCGTTTCCCACAGCACTTATAAACTCAGCTTTAAACTTTCTTATATGCTTGGAAACAAGGTCTCTGTTGGACTCATATCCTGATCCCATATAAACAAAATCAATATCATCAAAACGTATATGTTCATCTGTGATCGTGGCATTAACGATCTCAACATCAAACCCCTGATCTTTCAGTCTGCGCTCAAGGATCCTAACGTTTCCGTTATCACCGTAAAGGTTCATAAAATCAGGATAAAGATAAAGGATCTTCACGGTCATGACAGTTCCCTCCTTGATACTATGGACAGTATCTTCTCTTTATCGGAAAAACACGTTATCACATAAAGGAATGAATCGAGCTTATTCCTGCAGTAATCTGCAGCATCCTGAACACTCTCGAATGTCTTGATCTTCGATCCGTCGATACCGGCAAGATCAAACCTTACAGCCAGATCATCACAATACTGCCCTGCAAGTATTATCCTGTCCAGATCCGTATTATTAAGATTCTCGAAATTAATGTCCCAAAGCCAGCTGGAATCCGAAGTATAGTATTTCCGGCTGATCGCATCAACGATAATCATGACGCTCTTTTTGCGCTTGTCATTTACCACAACATCTATTGATCTGTCATATGATACTGAATTCTCGTGCTTGGAAAGAAGAAGCCTGCCGTATAATTTCCCGAGTGTAAAATCCGAAATACGGCCGGACTTAAGGATATATCCTCCGAGAGAAGATGCCGCCCTGCCCGGGTCGATCCCCGCTACAACAGATGCAGTGTAGGCAGCAAGGATATTGTAGCAATGGTAGATCCCGGTAAAGAAAACAGGAATATCATACTTTCCGTCGATCGTGATCAGATCAGATCCGCCCTCATTTCTTGTGTCAGTCAGAGCATGATCTGTCACAGGTCTTTCAAAGTCGCAGTAAGTGCACCTGTATTTGCCTATATGGTTATAGTGGTAATACTCATATTCCATAGGAGATTTGCATATTGGGCAATACTTGCCGTCATTATAGATCCCCTCATATTCTGTCCTGTCACCCGGAAGCTTATCAGCTCCGAAATATATCGTTCCTTCCCTGTCTTTTCCGAAGCTTGATACCAAAGGATCATCAGCATTCAGGATCAGTGTCATCTCATCATAGATCGCCTGATCTATAATGCTCTTTATCCATTCCGGATGTCCGTTTCTGGTCATTTGATCCCTGTACAGGTTATTGATCACCAGATAGCGCGGACGGAAATATTTAAATATCCTTCTGGAATATCTCTCGTCAGTCTCAAGAAGAACAACATCGCTCTTAACTTTACCCGACATAGTCGAATCGCCGATAAGGAAAGTGACCACACCTTCTATCTGATTGGAACCTTCTTTGTTATAAGCGACCTTTAAGCCGTTACTCTTTAATACGTGGGCTATCATCTCAACAGTGGACGTCTTTCCGTTCGAGCCTGTTACTGCTATGGAAAGTCCGGGCAGCTGAAGATGGGTCAATATATCCGGACAGATCTTCAGAGCATACTTACCCGGCAGGCTTGAGCCTCGCCCCATAAGTCTTGCAAGAGCCCTTATGATCTTGCAGACAAGAATCGCTGTAAACACACGTATCTTCATAGCGTAGTGATTATATCAAATCTTATGCCATTATTCCTTATTCGTAATACAAACGTATATAAAGTCAGCAGATTGTTATCTGCACGCTTTACATTTTCGGATCGTGGTATATAATTGCTCCATGACTAATTTTGCATTTACATGGCGTGACTTTTCATTTTTTGCCTTTATGAATAGGGGTAATTAGTTCACTGCATGTAAATATTCATCTTGATTTACGTAAATTACAGAGCCCCGCAGTGAACAAGACTGCGGGGCTTTTTGATTATCGAGGAGGATATGATCATGACACAGAAACAGGCCGGAAAACGCATCGAGGAAATCGACGAACAGATCAGAGAGCTTTTCAAGGAAAGGCTTGAAGCCAGCAAGATGGCGAACGAGACTTTATCAAAATCAGAGATCGCTCTTAAGAGCCGAAGGTACGAGCGCAGTTATCTCGCAGGACTTGAAAGCTCTAACCGTCTTATCGACAATTACGAGCGTGTTCTCTTCTCAACGATGTTCAATTTAAGCCACTCTTTCCGCAACACTGAATACGGTGCCAGAACTAAGCTCGCTGACCAGATAAAAAAAGCTATCGAGAACACTCCCAACGAACTTCCCAAAGCACCGATGGTTGCCTGTCAGGGTATTGAAGGTGCATATTCGCAGATTGCGACAGACAAGATCTTCCGTCATGCTAACATCATGTATTTCAGAACATTTGACGGCGTATTCCAGGCAGTGGAATCCGGTCTTTGCAAATTCGGGATCCTCCCCATCGAGAACAGTTCTTTCGGTTCTGTCACCCAGGTCTACGATCTTATGGTCGGTCATAATTTCCACATAGTAAAAGATTACAAATTACGTATAAGCCACAAACTCCTTGCAAATCACGGCACCAGGTTCGACGATATCCGCGAAGTCTACTCACATAATCAGGCTATCGGCCAGTGCAGCCAGTTCCTCAAGGCACATCCCGATATCAAGGTAAATATCGTCGAAAACACGGCTGTCGCAGCAAAGAGTGTAGCTGATTCCGGACGAAAGGATGTCGCAGCCATCTCATCTTCAGACTGCCAGATGCTCTACGGACTGGAAGCCGTAAGAGATGATATCCAGAACACCGACAATAACTACACGCGTTTCATCTGCATCACCAAGGAGCTCATGATATTCCCCGGTGCCTCCAAGACATCTGTCATGCTCGCTTTGGGTCACACTCCAGGTGCTCTTGCAGACACTCTTGCCAAATTCTCATCTCTGGGTCTGAACCTTACCAAGATCGAATCCCGTCCTATGCCCGGAAAAGATTTTGAATTCATGTTCTATCTTGATTTCGAAGCTTCGGTCTACTCTGATGAAGTTATCGCTCTTCTGTGCGAACTCGATGCCGAACCTACGGAATTCGCTTATCTCGGAACATATATCTGAATCGTTATATAAGTAAATAACACAAAAGTTTTCTCTAAATAAAGCGAGCCTCCAAAGTTTTTCAGCTTTGGAGGTTTACTTTGCTTTCTGATAGATGCATACCGTTTGGCATTTGACAAAATACGCACCCGCGACTACAATTGAGAACGATTCTCATTTTTAATTTTAATCAGAACGGAGATAACTGACGGAAGTGAGTACAAAATCCACATTAATAAGGATCCCGGCGGTGACAATGGCAATTGTAATGCTGTCAGCGTTTCTTCTTGCCGGCATCTTTATCGCGATCGAAGCTGAACACGATTGCGAAGGTGAGGATTGTTATATATGCGAGTGCCTTGAGCAGTGTCATGCGTTACTGAACCGGGCAGTTTCAGCACCTGCATCCTGTAAGGCTGCTGTCTTCTCAGTTGCTCTGTTGATAACATCTTGTTTTCACATCTTAAGAGTATTCCGCCGCGAAACACCGGTATCGATAAAAGTAAGGCTGAACGATTGATAACCTGTATTTGAAAGAGTGTAAAACAAATATAGTTTTTTCAGGTTTTATGGAGATTTAAAAATGAAAAGAATTCTATCTATATTAACAGCTGCAGTTTTAGCAGCAGCGAGCTTTTGCGGATGCAGTACGGCGGATAAACCGGCAGGTACAGGCAAGCTTCAGATCGTTACCACTATCTTTCCCGAATACGACTGGGTCAACAATATTCTTGGCAGCAATCCGGCAAATGCGGAAGTTACTTTGCTTGCAGACAACGGCACAGATCTTCACAGTTTTCAGCCGACAGCAAGTGACATTCTCAAGATCTCATCCTGTGATCTGTTCATCTATGTCGGCGGTGAGTCTGACGAATGGGTGGAAGATGTTCTTAAGGAAGCTGTCAATAAGGATATGGTCGTCATCGATCTTCTCGATGAACTCGGTGATTCTGTAAAGGAAGAAGAAACAGTCGAAGGCATGCAGCCTGAAGAAGGCGAAGACGAAGAAGAAGAGACCGAATACGATGAGCACGTCTGGCTCTCGGTCAAAAATGCGATTAATCTTGTCGGCAGCATCGAAAATGCTGTCAGCACCGTAGATCCCGCAAATGCCGGATCATATAAAAGCAATGCCGATGCATACATTAATAACTTAAAAGACCTTGACGCTGAGTATCAGAGTGTCGTAAAAAACGCTTCAGTTAAGACACTTTTATTCGGTGACCGTTTTCCCTTCAGGTATCTGACAGATGATTACGGTCTTGATTACTATGCAGCTTTCGCCGGTTGTTCGGCCGAGTCCGAAGCAAGTTTTGAGACGATCACATTTTTATCAAAGAAAGCAGATGAACTATCTCTTCCTGCCGTTATCACTATCGAAGGTTCAGATAAAAGGATCGCGAAAACCATCGTTGAAAATACTGACTCAAAAGATCAGCAGATAATCAGCCTGGATTCAATGCAGTCAGTTACTTCTCAGGACGTTAAAGACGGAGCAACATACATCTCCGTCATGAGCGAAAACCTCGAAGTGCTGAAGACTGCACTCGGTTATTGATCCCTCAGACAAATATAAATATCCGGACTGCTGCCTGATACTGTCTTGCAGCAGCCCGGATTACACATGTTTTCGAAAGGTTTACTATGCGAAAATTTATATTCTTACTTGTTCTCTCAGCAATGATCTTTTCGGGATGCCAAAACTCCGCTTCAGTATCACGGCACGGAATCGATCAGACAACAGGGATAGGAGATATCATTGCTGCTGCAGCTTCGGAAAGCACCACAGCGACAATCATATCAGAATCCGAAGAAACAAATCCGTACGGTATTTCAGAACGTCTGGCTAATGGTGACGAAAGTGTTGATATAGACCTTACCGTTCTGTCATCATCCATGATATATTCCGAGGTTTTCGCGATGGTATATGCGCCGGAGGAATATCTTGGAAAGACAGTAAAAATGGAGGGCATCTTCTCCTGTTTTCACGATGAAACGACCGGGAAGACTTATTATGCCTGCATCGTTCAGGATGCAACACAGTGCTGCGCGCAGGGTATCGAATTCATTCCTGATGAAAGCTTCACTTACCCTGATGAATTCCCTGAAGTCGGAAGCAACATCTGCGTGACCGGGATCTTCGGCACATATAAAGAGGATGGCGCGCAGTTCATCACTTTAAAGAATGCATCATTCTCGGTTTCCTGAACATTATGTAATTATTCCGCCGCCGACAACACGGCCGTAAGCATCATAGAACACTGCGGATTGTCCGGGAGACACTCCTTTCACGGGCTCTGAAAGTGTGACCTTCACTTTATTGCCGTCGAGCATTTCGATCACGGCAGATCTTTCTACCTGATGGTAACGGGCTTTAGCAAGACACTCAACTTTCTCTCCTTCTTCCGGCTCGGGAATACTGAGGAAATTCACGTCCCTGCATATAAACTCACTGCGCATCAGTGATTCTTCATTGCCTAATACGACCGTATTATTCTCAGGACATATCCTGACTACAAATGCAGGATATCCCAAAGCGATTCCCAGACCTTTTCTTTGACCTACCGTATACCGGTATATTCCTTTATGCCTTCCTAAAACGTTGCCTTCTTCATCGACGAAGTCGCCTTCTCCGGGCAACGTTCTGTCTGTATAATCGCTGATAAAATCAGAATACTTGCCTTCAGTTACAAAGCATATCTCCTGGGAATCCTCTTTATGCGCAACTGTAAGTCCGATATCTTCTGCAATCTTACGCACTTCTTCTTTTGTATATTTCCCAAGAGGCATAAGTGTCCTCGCCAACTGTTCCTGCGTCAGTTTATAGAGCATATATGTCTGATCTTTGCCGGCTTGCTGTGCTTTGCGCACCGTATATCTTCCGTTGGGAAGTTTCTCAACAAAAGCATAGTGTCCCGTTGCCACATATTCCGCCTCGAAGATATCTGCCAGTTCCATCAGTTTTGCCCACTTAACGGATCTGTTGCATTCAATGCAGGGATTCGGTGTAAGACCGTCAAGATATGAAGATACAAACGGTTTAACGACATTTGCTTCGAAAAGCGATGTGCAGTTATGCGGATGGAATCTTATGCCGAGTATCTCACAGGTGCGGCGTGCATCATCTATCTCGCAGCACCTGTTCTGTTCTTCTCCTTCATCAGATCCCCAGACACGAAGTGTTACGCCAATAACCTCATAGCCTTGCTGCTGCAGCAGATATGCTGCAACCGCACTGTCCACACCGCCGGACATTCCGACTATTACTTTTGCCACTTAATTACCTGCTTTCTTTTTTCGATATTATAGACCTAAACCCTGTATCTCAGATATCTTCACGATGGATTATTCTGCATCCTGCTCATCAAACACAAGCCTCATCTCTTCCATCCCTGACTCTGTTAATCCTGTCTCTTTAAATCCGACAGATCTGTACAGTCTTTTAGCAACCTCGTTTCCCAATGACACTCCGGTATATAATTCTTTGTCATCAAAATGTTCCTTCGCATATTGAAGTCCCAATCTGAGCGCCTCGCGGCCATATCCTCTGTTCTGATATCTTTGGTCGATCATGAATTTCCAAAGGGTGTAATACCCCTTAGCGTCGTAATATCCCAGCATGATAAACCCGACAGGTTCATTATCCCTGTAAATCGTAAAAGGATATGCATTCTCTGAATACACATATGCCTGTGCCAGTGATTCCGCATTCGATGAAACAAATCTTTTCTGTTCTTCATTTACACTAAGCGATATCACATCATTCAGGTTTTCTTTTGTAACCGGCTCTAAACTGATCAATCAGGGCCTCCGGAGCTGTTTGATTACCTGATTATACAGCACTTCTATTTGAACGTCTTTTATTGCTGCTGTACTATAACAGACCATACACATTTCTTTTTTTCGTATTTCGGCCAGATTTAAAACTCCTCTCATTTCGAATGCAAACTGAGTTATGATAAATCATAAGACAAACCGGAAACGAACGGGGAATTGATATGCGTAACCCATGGAAAGAAATCAATCTTGACGATTACGAGAAACACATGAGCCTTCATTCTGTAATGCAGCTTCAGACCATGAACAGAATCATGAAGGCTCAGTTTGGGGATTATCCTGTTGTTTCCGCGATGGTGCTTGGTGTTGCCGGCGGCAATGGATTAGAGCATATTGATCCTGATAAATATCAGACAGTATATGGTGTCGATATCAATGATGAGTATCTGCATGTCGTTGAAAAACGTTATGCTGATCTTTTGTCAATAAATATCATAGATCATAAATACCTCTCTTGACAGGCTAATTACAATTAGCCTATAATTTGGCTAATCAGAATTAGCCGAGAGCAGATTAGGGCAATTATCAGTCTGCACGGGAGGAAATATGAAGATCACGGTAATTAACGGAACAGAAAAGCACGGTATAACATACAGACTCAAGGAAGTATTCCTCGAACAGTTTAACGGCAAGGCTCAGATAAAGGAATTCTATCTTCCAAGAGATTGTCCGGGGTTCTGTTCAGGCTGTACCAGTTGCTTTCTTAAGGATCAGAACTTATGCAAAGATGCGGAATATGTCAGGAAGATCGAGAGCGCATTGCTTGAAGCTGATCTTCTCGTTTTTACTTCCCCCTCTTATGTAATGCATACCACCGGTGCCATGAAAGCAATGCTCGATCACTTCGGGTACAGATGGATGCCTCACCGTCCGGCGAAAGAGATGTTCGGAAAACGCGCATTCATAATCACACAGTGCCTGGGCGCCGGTGATAATTCAACGGCTAAAGATATAAAAGACAGCCTTTCATGGTGGGGGATCACCTATATCCGTAAATGCCACTTTAAACTTATGGGCAATGTAGTTTGGGACAGGCTTTCTGAAAAGAAACGTTCTGAGATGACAAATGGGATCGTAACAGCCGGCCGGAAATTTGCAAAGATCGACTACAGCAAACCGGCCCGGACCGGGATCTTAACAAAGGCTAAATTTTATGCCGTGAGGATGATGCAGACCGGACTCGGAAAAGATGATCCGGAATATACCGATTATAAATATTGGAAGGCCAACGGCTGGATCGGTAAAGAAAGACCCTGGAAAGCGCATTGACCGGTATTTTAGACCAAACACCTGATTATTCCCAAGTTTTTCGTCAATGATATAATCAATACGACAAAAATGGCAGAAAAAACGACCGGACAAATTTGTCCGAAGCCTTAAATCCGCTGTTTGTGTCGTGTAAATACGGATGTGTAACTGCTAAGTTATTGGCGAAGGAGGTCTTCATGGATCAGAAAAAAACCGGAAGTTTCTTAAGGGAGCTTCGCAAAGAAAAAGGCCTGACACAAGAACAGGCAGCAGAAAAATTCAACACATCCGCGCGTACGATCTCAAGATGGGAAACAGGCGCATATATGCCTGATATATCCTTACTTATAGATATTGCCGAGTTCTACTCCGTGGATGTCCGCGAGATAATCGACGGAGAAAGGAAGAACGACAATATGGATAAAGAAGCAAAAGAAGTTGCCGAGAAGATGGCAGATTACTCTAACACAGAGAAGAAAAACACATTTAAGACATTAAAGCTCATGTGCACCGTAGTGACGGTATTATCACTCCTTCTGATAATTGCCAATTCCGCAGCTCTCTTCATGGCTAAAGCAGCCGGACAGCAGGGCATCGGTCAGCAGATGGTAGGCATGGAATCAGGTCTTGTCCTGGTACTCATCCTGTTCTTAGCTCTCATCATCATGAATCTCTACATTAACGGAAAAGCTTCCAACAACTGGGAAAAGCTGCAGCCGGTAGTTATCACATTACTGATCATCATGGGCGTAATCGCACTTGCAGGTGTTATTCGTGTTGTTCCTCCCCTTCTTATCCCGGGAATGCACGGCTGATCAACAGAGTTTTTTTCATCATCCGGAATGACCGTATTCCACAAAGCCAAGCGCCTCTTTTAGAGTCTTGGCTTTTTAATTTCTTCAAGATCAAAGGGGCTGCCTCATCGTGAACCTGTCACGTCTGAGGCAACCCCTTCTCTTTGGTTTATTAGTTCCGGTTATTTAATCAGATAAGTTCACTGAGTTCTGTATTCTCGTAACCTAATGCTAGAGCAACATTTTTGTTCGTGATCTTTCCGTCGTAGCAGTTAACACCTGAAGCGATAACTTTGCTGTTCCTGCATGCATCCTCAAGACCGTTTGCTGCGATCTGAAGGCCGTAGCGGAGAGTTGCATTGGTAAGAGCGATAGTACTTGTTCTCGGAACTGCACCGGGCATATTGCCTACACAGTAGTGAACAACGCCGTCTTCAACATAGATAGGATCATCATGTGTTGTAACGTGAGAAGATTCTCCGCATCCGCCCTGGTCTATTGCAACGTCAACAAAGACAGCACCGTTCTTCATTTCAGGAAGATACTTCTTCTTGAAAAGCTTTGGTGTGGAACCGCCCGGAATAAGAACGGAACCGATGACGAGATCAGCTGTCTTTACGGCTCTTTCGACATTGGAATCGTTGGATACCAGAGTCTGGATGTGGGATCCGAACCTGTTATCAAGTTCTTCCAACCTCTTAAGGTTAACGTCCAATATGGTTACGTTCGCACCCATACCTACTGCGATCTTGCATGCGTTCATGCCTACAGTACCGCCGCCCAGGATAACTACATTAGCCTTGGGGGTTCCGGGAACGCCTGCGAGAAGGATGCCTTCGCCGCCAAACTTTTTCTCCAGATATTTTGCACCTTCCTGAATTGAAAGACGTCCTGCGATCTGACTCATAGGAGAAAGGCACGGAAGTGATCCGTCTGTTTCCTGGATCGTCTCATATGCTACTGCCTTTACCTTGCCTGCAAGAAGCGCATCTGTCTGCTCTTTGTCCGCAGCAAGATGGAGATATGTATAAAGGATAAGACCTTCTCTGAAAAGCGGATATTCTTCCGGAAGGGGCTCCTTGACCTTGACCATCATGTCAACCAAAGCCCAGATATCTGCCGCATTGTCTATAAGCGAAGCACCGGCTTCCACATACTCGCTGTCTGTAAAACCTGAACCTATTCCGGCACCCTGCTCCATGTAAACATGGTGTCCTGCGGCAATATAAGCCTTAACGTTGTCAGGTGTAAGTCCTACACGGAACTCGTTGTTTTTGATCTCTTTTACGCATCCGATCTTCATAGTCTTCTGATCCTTTCATATTTATCTTTGTCGACTGGGAATGTCGAAAAACCACCTCTACAATTATATTTGATATACAAACAGTTCTCAATGACGGTTTTGAGGATCAGAAGCTTATCTTAATGACAACGAAGCAACTTATCTTTTCGGTTTAAGAAAACTCTCCAGCATATAGCATGCAAGATAAGTGATCGGATAACAGATCAGGACTGAAAGGAAAAAATTAGTGATGGATTTTACACCCGCTGAATCAAGCAAATACTGGCATCTGACAACCAGCGGGAAATGAATTATATAAAAGATATACGAGATCTTTGAATTAAAAGCCGCAAACGGTCCCGTCCTGTCAAGATGATCGTGACCAAGGCTTATTAACGCCAACACACCGCTTACAAAGGACAGACGGTTGCAGATATTATTGAGCAGTTCGTATCCGCCGATATAGATAAAGAGAACAACATTTGCAGCCGAAGATATGAGAAAGACTGCGGTATATAACCATTTGAGCTTTACGATCCTGTTTACGAACTCTTTATCACTGAAGAAATAAAACCCTATAAGATAAACGCAAAGGTATGTTATAAGCGGCTTTCCGATAAGCTTAACATCGAATGACAAGACTGCGGTAACCGTAAGGATCACCCCGATAACAGTCATTGCCGCCTTGTTTTTATTCATGACGTTTTCAAGCAGTTTGATCACTCCGCATGAAATGAATGATATCAGTATAAGTACCGTAATAAACCACAGGTGACCAAGAGAGAATCCTCCGTCATATCCTGTGAGATCCGTAAACTTTGTAAAAAAGACCGGATAGTGCGCAAAGAGATCACCCTTATATCCGTTATGTGTCACATCAGCCACATGACTGAGGATCGGAATTAAAAATATAAGACCGATTATCAGCGGTGTTCCGAGTCTTGAAAAACGTTCTTTGATGAATGTCACGTATCCTCTTTTAGCAAGCGAGAAAGATGCTGACACACCGGCCAGAAGGAACATCAGCGGCATGAACCAGGGACTGATAAAAACAACGATGGCAGAGATAGGTCTGACTGCTTCAAAGAAGATATAATTTGCCTCTCCCCAAGTGTTATAAGCCATAGCAACATGGTAAAGGACGAGAAGGAAAACAGTGATCCATCTCAGGTTGTCGATGTAATGCACGCGGTCTTTCATTTCATGTCTCCGGCCATATTATTCAGAGCTATATTTTATCAGATTTGTTATGCAAATAAGAATTATACACGCGCATTTTATGCGCAACGATTTGCGAATATTTTTTAACGTTTATCGTTAAATTCTTGTTGACAAAGATTAATTTGCAGTGTATATTGAAGCCATCTTCGAAGGTGAGCATTATTGATTTAAGGAGTATAGATTTATGAATGAAGAGAATGCTAAGATCGCTAAGATCAAGAAAGGATGTCATGCGGGCAAAGTCGTATCCAATGTCATCTTTATCGTTGCTATCGTCGGGTTTATTGCAAGTGTAGCAAGCGGTATATGGATACTTGCCATGGGAAAAGATTTTGACGTCATGATCAGTCAGGCTGAAGCAGCCGGATATATTGAAAGCACGAACAATCCTACGAGTTTTTCCGTTCTTGAGATCAGTTCGAGCAAGATTGCTCAAAACATCACATCTGATGTTCCCGCAATCCGGGAAGCATTGAACGATCATCCCCAGAGCATTTTGTACGGCACATGGATAATCGTTATGAGCTTCTGCATTATCATTGCTGCAGTATTGATAAAACTCATAGGTTCTGTTTTCGCTATGGCAGAAAAAGAAGATACGCCGTTTACCGATAAGATACGTAAACGTGTCACCATCATACTCGGTATTATGAGCGCCCTTCTCATATTCACAACAGGAGCGATCTACGGAGTACTCGGATTCCTTATCACATGGGTAGTCAATCTTGTATTGGATTACGGCAAGACCTTGCAGATCCAGTCAGATGAGACACTGTAAGGAGGACTGAATATGGGACAGATAATATTAAGATTAGACAGAGTAATGGCTGACCGTAAGATCTCACTTAACGATCTGTCGGAGAAAGTCGGTGTATCGAATGTTAATCTCTCAAAGATGAAAAACGGTAAGATCTCTGCAATAAGATTCTCGACTTTGGAAGCAATATGTGATGCTTTGGATTGCCAGCCCGGCGATATATTGGAATATAAAAGGGATGATTAAAAGATTTCTCACCCGCGGAGCGGTCTGCGGGTGAGAATATTATGAATAACGACAATCGTCTAAGGAATAATACTTGCTCAAAAACGAGTAAAAATCTAACAGAATAATTATTCACCGTCTTCAGCTTCAATCTCAGCGTCTATTTCATCAGAGATTTCTTTGTATGTCTTACTAAGGTTTTTAAGAAAGTCTATTGATGCAGGACGATCATGTTCAAAAAGAGATGGGGTAATGCCAACCTTCTGAAACTCGTTATAACAGTGAATAATATTGTTAACGCCCTTCTCACTCGACATATCATATGACAAAAGATAATCAGAATTCTTGATTCTTCCGCTGATATCTGAAATTGACAGATTTTTCTCAATTTTTCTAATAATCGAAGCAGCTTTGGCAATAGATGAATCATTCGGTATTTTAATACAAACTTGAGGTTTCATATTTTCTTCTCCTTTTTCTCTTAAAGGGCTTTCCCGGAAGACTGTTTTTAAAGTTTCCGCCATGCCATTCATATAAATGTTCTTCAAACGTTACTGGATAAATAACCTTATGATTTCCTGCAAGATGAGGATACATCAATACACTATAAGTATGGTGTCCTTGCATAGTTTTACCGTTAACCTTTGGACGACCTCCGTCAAGTATTATCCTTCTTTGTTCGGCAGTCCAATTGCGAGTTCCCGGTTCATTATTGCGTAGGCGCTCACGTTCAGCTATCCAAAAGGCATTAACAGCAGCCTTTCTCTTTGCCGACAAACGCTTGATACGATCATACTTGCGAAAATCCTCAATCGTAGCAGTGCGGTTATCAATCCTCCTCTTGATTTCCTTAACACTTAAAGAACTCTTGTGTTTGACAGGATGTTCTCTCAGATCCAACCCCTGAACTCTAGCTTTGATTATATCATCTTCATATTCCTGTTGAGAGGCTTTGAACTTGCGTTCTCCAGTAGTGCCATGAAAATGGTTGCTTAAGGATTTACTCATTTGTTACCCTCCTTCATAAAAGCAAGATTGGTCTTACTCGGGAAGGCAATTACTTTTATTCCCTGTTCACGTATTCTGTCAAAAACATCGTAATTGTCTGAACCGTATACAATAATTGTATGAGGTTTGAGCACTTCAATTGCTCTGTAGAGTCCATCTATGAAACACTTGCGGTTACTGACCTTATTAATGCCGCTTGCAACAACACCAATTGCAAAGATTCCATTTATAGGAATACCGTCAAAACAATATTCCCAGGTTTCAGATGTTCCCCAACGAACATTTGGTATGACCCTTATGCCACTCTTTTGAAGAATGTAGTCAAAAGCCCTCATCCTATAAATATTCCAGCGTTTCTGAGAATCAGGGAAATCTGCATATGTTGAGAAGTCAGGACTGATTACACCGGAATAATGACGGGCTAATTTAATAAATTTCTCCGGATAATACCAAATACCACTGCGATTACCGTCAAATTTCTGATCGTCCATATAAGTATGGATATAGCTATCAACGTGGTAATTCGGATCTTTCCTGACAAGCTTTTTATCCAAGCTTAATGCATCATCATATCCGTCCACTCCGTTAGGAATAGTACCGTTACACCTAAAACAGATTGGCATATCGCTACCTTCTGTGTAAGTTGCTCCCTCAAGAAGTCTGGCATTCCATATGTCTTTGCTGCCCAATCTTGGCTTGTTATAATTGTTATTAGAGTCGTTGCTAAGCATGAGTGTTTCCTCCTTTCTTAGCAAAGTGATTAATAATCCGAGAAATAATCACAGGCTAGAATTCTCATCACACTCTTCGGATTTCAGTGGCCTGCTGACGAGTAGTGATGCCGTAAAAATACTAAAAATCAATCAGTCAAGCCATGACTGAACCTTGACTGGAACTTGACCGATAAATTGACATATACAGGTGAACTATGAGCAAATTGTGTTTGGGTACTTTTCTAAAATCTATAAAGTTATGCGCTGTAAAAAGAGGTTTTGTTCAGAAAACTGTCTTTCAGGATTTGTTTGCCGCTATAGATTATGACTATGAACCGGATGAATCACTGATTGGACATTTCGTGCGGGGTGACAAAAATCCCTCTCCGGCATTCATCGAAACAATAAATAATTTGGATCCTCAAAAATATCCTGAAATAGCCAGTTGCATGGATATAGTTGTGAACAAAATTGATCCAAATAAAATTGAGTTATTAGAGATACTTTTAAAGAGAATACTGGATGAAGATGATTCAATAGCGCAAGATACCATCGTCGACCTTATAAATGGTTCTACTAAGCAAGACTTTCCAGGCAAATATGAGACACTTTCTTCATTGTTAGCAGGTGTATTCCTCTATATAATCAAGAATACTGATAATATGAATCAAACGGATAGTGTCAAAGAAATCGACGACAATTACATTGCAGAGATAATGGCGGAGATAATAGTTATTAATTCTCCTTCAACCAAAAAGATTGATACAGAAGAATTATCCGAGGCTGAAGAATTACAAGCTAGAAGTTTCATAATTAAATATGAGGATAAGAAAAATCTTATTCCGCTATGCCAAATAGCATTTGTCTATAACTCGACACACAACTACGAGCGCACAATGTATACGGAATATAATCTGTTTTCCAAAAAGGTGCGAGAATATATACTTAATCGAAGCGATGCTTCAAATATGATAAACATTAATGAACTTCATTGGGAGGAAGGTTTATCCTTGTTATGTGAAGACCTGAAGAAATATGAACTATCATCAAAACAGTACATTTACATGTTCAGACAGTATTTCCCAAAGTTTAGATATTGTCCTTCACATAATATATCAGAATATAATATATATTCATTTAAACGTATTTATACCTATAAGATGATATCTGGTCTTTGCAATTTGGATAAATATATTGATGATTATCTCTGGTTCAAGGAAAACAAAAAAGATGTAAATAACCCTTTGCCGATGGATTATCTATTTGCCAGTAAAGATTTCGGGAATTGTTCTGAAGAAGATGTAGTATTTTGGATCTGCCGCTTCATTATAGATGCTTGCAGTAATTTGAGTTGCTATATCATCAATACTAATGAACTAATTGACACCAATTGTTTTGATGATGGTGCAGAAACCATAGAAGATGTGTCACTCAGTGCTATATTTGCACTTCATAAGCATTATCTATTTCACAATAAAGATTTTACTTTCGCATACATCTGATCTTTTACAAGCATCGTAAAAATGCATTTAATAGTCTTTTATCACCAGACTATTTAAGGAACAATATAAATCTTGCTAATCTAGTCAAAAAGAAATCCTTTTATGCTTTTGCAATTACTTTTTTATATCTTTCCAACGGTATGCCGAGATCAGACTCGTGCTTTATATACACGTCAAGCACTTCAACTTCCGTATCCCCGTTATAACCGGGAACTATCACTTTATCACCGATGCTTATATCTTCTATATCACAGAGATAATCATATGTCCTGCCGCCTTTTTTAAACGCTACGCTTACGAATCTCAGATTCTTTCCTTCTCCGGTTTTTCCCAAAGGTCTGTTTATCCTGTATTCATCACATGCGATCCATCCTGCGAGCACATCGTTAAAGAAAAAATCAAATCTGTTCTCGGTATAGTTCCACTCACAGTAATCGTAACGGACAGGTGTCTGTGACTTGATATTAAATGAAGTAACAAGATTATATGCTTCAAGCTCCAATTCCGTCGTGACATCACAATATTCGATCTCCGGAATGGTTATGAGCACCGGTTTGATCCACTCTGAACCCGGATACGGAAGTCTTGATATCCTGACTCTGATGGGACCGTCTTCCCTGTCCACAAAAGTGATATCGGCACGGTAACCTTCTTTGACCAGTTCTCCGAAGATCCAGGGCTGCTTCATACTTAAGTAATCCTTAAAGAATTCCCCGTCAATCAGTGATCTTGCTTCCGCCTTTGCTTTGCTGATCCCTATAGCAACCGTTGTATTTCCGAAGAAATCCGAACGGGCTGATCTGAGCTTAGATATCTGTTCAGCCTGAAGATAAAAAGTGAATGCCCGAACAGGATCTGTATTCTCATCTATTCCTTTCAGATATACATTACCCATTCTTAATGCAGCATCTGTAAAACTGCCGCCAACATGCCCCTCCAACATCTGCCTGTAGCAGTCTTCATAAACTATTCTGTAGAGCGAATTAGCCGTTCCGGGACTCTTTCTGCATGCATAGCCATGGTAATACATATCCGCAAGTTTATACATTCCTTCATGCATCCCGTTTGCCGCAGCGACAGAAAACATCCCGAACGCTTTATCGTATTCCGGCTCACCGTCAGTACATCTGCCATAGTAGTAGATATATCCCAATGTATTTGCAAAGACAGGATCATCAGTCAATTCGTAAAGGCGCATGATACAGTCTCTTGATGTTTTCCAGTCACACGGATAGATACGGTTGCCGCCATAACAGCCGTAGCCTTTTATACGAAGAGCAGACAAAGAGTCTTTTGCGCAGAGTTCATCTGTAAATTTTCTGCACAGTCTGATCTCCGTGTCTGTCATATTTTTCATCGAGTCGTCATCCTGAAACAGCTCAATGAAATCCTGCTTCTGGGTATCGGTAAACTCCCTTTCTTCAACGGGTTTATTCCTGTTATCCAAAAACACTCTCATGTTTTCTCTGTATATTTCCAACTGCGGAATATCCTTAAGGTGTGCATCTTCCTCTTCCATGGACCAGATATCCTCTAATCCTATCCACACCTCGGCAAACATATCGTTGTCTTTGAGCGGAAGAAAACGAACCCTGTCAGGAGATTCTGCATCTCCGGACTCAAAATCCGGATCATCCTCTATCTCATCTTCATCTTCCTGTTCGATATCATCGTCATCATCGAATTCGCAGTATTCCTCAAGGCCGAATGAATAACAGTATTCTGTCAACGGGTAATACCAGCAGTTACCGAACTCTTCAACGGTAGGATTCTTCTCGAGCATATTTACTACGGCAGTATAAAGATCTTCTAAAGTCATCTTATACTCACCGCAAAATTCAAAGTTGTATGAGCCCGATCCGTCCGGTCCCATGAACGCGGCAAAAGTATCTTCATATTTGGCAATTGCCTTCATCTGAGCAGGCATTATCGTTATCTTGTTATCACTCATCTTGCTCACCCTCATCGTCAAGGATCACACCGTCGATCAATCGCTGTTCTGTCCTTTTCAGAGAATCTTCAGTTTCTTTTTCCCGCATATCCCTAAGCTCATTAAATATTTCTTCAGAAACCGAAGACAAAGGCTTCTCCAGTATCTTTGTCCATTCGGCAATAACGGCTAACGCGGTATTTCTTGTTCTTATAACAGGAGACCAGAGTCCTGAAATAACAAGGTCTTCACCTTCATACGGATGTTTGTCTAATCCGCGTAATACAGCCTCAAGTCTGTGATAATCCGCAAATTCCTCACCGGCACCGAAACTTCCGGAAGGATCTTTTCTCATTGAGCTTAACGGAAGATTATTCCTGAAAAGATCTGTGACCTGTTCAATATAATCATCCGTCTCCATGAGCAAGGGACAGAGAAAACAATACTCTCTAAAATCCTTCCTCATGAAATCCAGAAGTTCTTCTTCAAATTCAATGCCCAGATCATATGCAAGCCTGAAACCTTTGCCGTTTCTTACAGCTTCTGCAACAGCATCTTCGCACTCTTCACCCGATAAAAGTTCATTGCATCTTTCTGTAATGAGAGATCTTGCTTCGCTCTTTTCCTCCTCAACATCTTCCTCACTGTATCCTGCCCAGTCTCTTATCACAGCAATAGAATCGTAGTCTTCAGCATCGAGTTCGAATTCTTCTGCAAGCGAGAGAAATCTGTTGATCATCTGTTCCGCATCATCGATCTGTGAGATGTTGAGCGTTGGCCCCTCATCCGTAAGAGCTGCAAATATCTTTCCTAAACACTTTATGTCACCGGCTGTCACTGTTCCGTTAAGCCTGTTTTTCACATCTGCTTTTTCCCAAACAGTCAATGCTGAATAGGCAGGCAGAACATGGTTATCTATACCTTCTTTGAACAGCCACTCACGTATCTCCGGTGTCTCCGGTTCGAGCCTGTCTACACAATGGATCCTTCCCCATGAATGAACTTTTTCTGCGAGATTGAATATCTCTGCGTTTCCGTTTTCCCATTTCCTCATTATCCATATCGCGAAGATCGTAAACTCATCGCTTAAGCCGATCCTTCTTATGATCTCTTTTACTGACTCATCTTTAACCGGGATTAGTTCGAGCATTGAAAGGCCGAATTTTACTGCCTCCTTATCAGATGAATGAAGAATAAGATTCAACGCCGTATGGTAGACATTTCCTATTGGCATCTTATTTGTATGTTTTATGATGTAGCTTTGGAGATCATCTATTGCTCTGATGGCCCGGTATTTTTTCCCGAGAGCCGTGAAAGTCTTATCAGCATCCGCATAGTCGGCGGCGGCAGCATGATTCAAAGCTTTTATCATGAGCTTTTTTTCTTCGGGACCCATTTCAGTCCTTACCGAATGATAAATGCAGATACCGTCCATCGCGCCGTCAGCAAAGATCGAACTCTGATCTTCAGGATCTGAAGGCAGTGAAAAACTCTCGGGCAGTTCGCCTTTTCTTATATTCTTAAGGATCAGTTCATATACAGGCATCCGTTCAGCCATCAGATTTTTTATCCTCTTGCTCCTTCTCTTTTGCTTCCTTGTCAAACCTCTTATGGATATTGTCGATATCTTCGTTTCTGCCTCCGCCGTTATCATCGGGAGCCTTGAATCCGCCTCTTTCCACGATCCTTAAGAATGCATCGACAACATCTTCAGTAAACTGTGTTCCTGACGCGTCCCTGATAATCGATACGACCTTTTCAAAGTTCATTCTGTGTCTGTAGGGACGGTTGGAATACATGGCATCAAAAGCATCTGCCACTCCGATGATCTGGGCAACTCTCGGAATCTCGTCACCCTTAAGTCCGTTAGGATATCCTTTGCCGTCAGGACGTTCGTGGTGCGACTGGGCGCCGGTGGAAAGTTCGGGCATGATATGAATGTCTTTGAGCACGTTGTAGCCAAGTGATGTATGTGATTTGATCTTGCCGTATTCCTCATCATTAAGCTTACCCTGCTTATTCAGTACTTCGGCAGGAATACCTATCTTTCCGATGTCATGGAGAAGAGCAATGTTGTAATACTTTTCAACTGTCTCCTCATCGTATCCGAGTTCTCTTGCAAGCATTGCAGTATAATCGGCAACTCTTTTCGAGTGACCGTTCGTATAGTTGTCCTTCATATCGATCGTCTTTGCGAATGCCTCAACTATCTCTCTGATGAGAAGCCTGCTTTCTTCCTGCTCAGTAATAAGATCCTTGGTCTTTTTCCTGACATAGATCAATACTATTACTGCTAATAAGGCGATGACTAAAAGCACTACGCATATACTAAACCACAGATATTCGTAGATGGCTCTATGCTTTACTATCGTGATCGTATACTCATTGCTTCCGTGTCCCATTGAATCGGAAATAGTCATTCTGAAGGTGTAGGTGCCGCCCTTGAGATTTGTATAATCGATTGATGTCAGATTGCTCCGCCTCAAGACTTTCTCACCAGCGGCAAAGCCTTCAAGGTAATATGAAACCGTGGGATTCATAAGAGTATATGTACAGATATACGGATAAACCGTAACCTTGTTCACGTTGCTCGGAACTGTTATAACACCGTTGCTGTCAGGATAGACCTTTACACCGTCAGCATCCACATAAGGGACTGTCATCTTGATCTTATCCACGGTCTCGAACTGCTTTTCGATATTTACCTTAGCTACGCCTGTCGATCCGGCTATGTAAAGCTCACCTGAATTAGATACGCTACTGTATGAATTGGATGTCGAAATAACCGGAAGGCCGTTTTCTATTCCGTAGAAAACGGGATCGGCAGCATCACCTGAAAGAAGATTTTCAGCACTTATGACGTATATACCATTGCTGCTCAGTATCCACATCTCCCCTATCGAATTCTCATAAAGATCGAAGTTGTTGGAATACGGGAAATTTTCTATAGTGTGTATCTCATAATCTGATGTCATGTATGCTAATGAGTTGCTGGTTACTATCCAGTAAATGCCCCTGGCTTCATCTTTTTTGATCCTCATGATGACATCAGACATAAGTCCGCTGTCCGTATTAAGATGCTTCATTCCGGGATTGCCTACAACATAGATGCCGTCACCGTCAGTACCGACGAGCATATCGCCGTTCGTTCCTTCTGATACGGTAAGGATCTCTGTGTTATTGATTCCGGAAGAAGAATCGTAGATCTTCTCGATATTGTCTCCGTCAATAACAACAAGTCCGCCTGTACATGCGACAAGGAATTTGCCGTTGCTGCATTCTCTTACGGCTCTTATGCGGTTGGAAGGCATTCCGTCTGCCTTAACAAAATTAACGACACTCCCGTGGTCATATCTGATGAGACCGAGATCATCATAGGTGGAGATCCATAACCTGTCTTTGCTGTCTTTAATTACCGATCTGATCCTGACACCTCTGAGCATTGAAATGAGTTCCAGATAACCTAAGTTCTTTCCGCTCGAGGTTTTCGAACCTTCAAGTTCTATGCGACTCACTGCGCCGTCCTTATCCAGGACAGTAAGTCCGTTATCCGTACCGATAAAAAGCTTGTCTTCATAACAACAGGTTGTATTTACAACTGCTTCACTGAGACCGTACCTTTCAAATATATTAGTAAACTGATTCGGCACGATCTTCATAACGCCCTGTCTGGAAGATACAAACCAGAGATTGCCCTGATAATCTGCCTTAACGTTCTCGATGTTGCTTGTCATAGGGACATTATCAACAACCTCTACCTCGCCGTCTTTATAATTGCATACACCGTTATTTGCGCATATCCACAGGTTATCGCCCATGGTTATTATGGAATTGATGTATTCGAGCGGTGCGACCCGTATAAGTTTATCTTTCGGGAAACCGTCTTTAAGTGTGCCATACCATATCTTGGAAGACTTGGTTCCAAGATAGAGATATCCCGGGTTATCCGGATCCACATGCAGGGCATGGACGTCACTGATGCCGAGTTCGTCTGCATTATAAAACTCAAGCATGCGTGAATCCGACAATGTAAACACATCACCGTCCATCGTCAAAGCATATGTAATGCCATCGGGACCTGTCTCTAAACGCCTTACATATTTCTGATTGATCACAGGATCATCGATCAAAGAGAGGTTTCCATCTGTATCAACGATCGAAACGCCCTGAGTTGTGGCAATGTAAATAACTCCCTCAGGTCCCTGCGCAAAAGATCTGACTGATGCGGAGGGAAGGCCGTCACGCTTTCCGTACATCACTATGTGCCCATAGCGGTCCATGACAGCAGCACCGTTATCGTTGGTTCCGATCCAGAGCCTGTCATTACTGTCAACAAAAAGGCTGACCACACTGGCAATACCTGTCGTGGATTTATATCTCTCGAATGTATTGCCGTCATATCTAATAAGTCCGCCGTAACTTCCTATCCAGATAAAACCATCACTTGTCTCTGCTATGGCATTTGCTTCAGAAGTCGGAAGGCCGGTGGTGTTATCGTAAAGGTATGCGGCATATCCCTCTTTTTTCCCGGTCGGATCGGAAATAAAATCACCGCCGTCAGCAGTGAGGGATACAGGAACAGCACCAAAAAGCATAATAAAAACAAGGCTCATCACCGTGACGGTCCTTGATAAAGCTTTGGAGAGCTTGGTACTCAAAAATGTGTGCATTCTCCTGTACATAAAAAGATTTTAACACTTTGTCAGATTCTTTTGTCTTTTTAAAGTAAAAGATATGTTAAAAAAGCGTTATGATTTGAATATATCGAAAAAGGAGATTCAGACTGATGGAACGCCCGCTTATCGTTTGGATGGAAAAAGAAAACGGCACATGGACAGTCAAAAAGAGCAATATCCGTGATTACATCAAAAAGCCCGGTGTATGGATTATGCGCGGAATGAAGGATTCCCGTTATATCGATCTTGAAGCCGGAGAGACCTCAGACATGGCATTGGAGATCTCAGAAGATACCGGATTGATATTCCTTCTTGCAGAATGCGAAACCCTTCCTGAAAAAACATTCAGACCTTACAGCAAATATCATCTGATCTCCAGATACTGCTCAGAGATAAAGATCGAGTGTGTATGCCTGAACGACGAAAGAGAAAAACTTTCAAAGGAAGAAGTCGAAGTCGGAAAGGACTGTTTATTCTGGAGACCTTTTAATAAACAGTGGAAAGAACTGCCTGAAGGATGGCAGATATCCCACCCTGAAAAAGACTGGACAAAACAAGAATAGGTCCTTAATGAACCGATTTTGTGTTATAGGTTCAATTCAAGCTGATACAAAGAGCAAAATCTTATCCGATTTGCGGACCTGTTAATCATGTTTATTTTTATATAAAGGTGTAAAATCGTTTTCGCAATGCTGGAAAGAATCAAGAAAGACCCTGTTTTTTTTATCTCCGGGATACTTGCCGTGGTATCCTGCTTTTTTGTGCATCCGGACAGTGAATACATAGGATATGTTGATCTAAGGGTGCTTTCTATCCTGTTCTGCATGATGCTCGTCGTATCTGAACTCGTAATACTCGGAGTTTTCGAGCGTCTCACAAATAAACTCCTATCCAGGGTTCATTCTTCCCGCAAGGTATCGCTTATTCTGGTATGGCTCGCATTCTTTATGGGAATGATCCTGACTAACGATGTAACACTCGTTACTCTGGTTCCGTTTGCTATAGCTTTGATGAGATCATTCGAAGACAGAAGGACATTGACATTCACACTCATCCTCATGACTGTTGCCACCAATCTCGGAAGCATGCAGACGCCGATCGGAAATCCTCAGAACATCTTCCTCTACACGCACTACAATATGCAGATATGGGATTTCATGAAGATAGTTTTCCCTTATTCATTGTGCTCTCTGATCCTCGTTACGATCGCAGTCTTTATACTGTGCAAAGACATGAAGATACAGCACAAGGATGAGCCTTCAAAAACGCCTTTATCAGGTATCAAGCTCACTGTTTGCATTCTTCTTTTTATTGCCAGTCTGCTGGTCGTTTTAAGAGTGGTTCCTTATTACATCATATTTGCCCTGCTGGTCATCGTGATGCTGATAATGGATTACAAAGCCTTTAAAGGTGTTGATTATATACTGCTCATTACATTTGTATTCTTCTTCGTTTTCGTAGGCAACATGGGCAGGATCGATATCGTACACGACACGATTTCCGGCATAGTCGAGAAGTCTCCCGTACTTACGGCGATCGTATCTTCACAGGTCATCAGCAACGTTCCTGCAGCTTTGCTTCTGTCAGCATTTACGAAGAACGGAAGAGCACTTGTCATCGGCACAAATCTGGGCGGGCTTGGCACACTCATTGCAAGTATGGCAAGTCTGATAACATACAAATTCCATGCCGCACTTCCAAAGGCAAAAGAGAAAACTGTCAATTACATAGGTGCATTCAGCGTAATCAATATCATATTCCTGGCAATACTTCTTGGTGTCTATTTTGTATTAAAGTGAAATATCCTGTCTGAATATCATTTCCCGGGAATAACTTCGGTATTGCTGTCAGCTTTTACTTTGCCAAACCCCAGATGGAGTGCTTCTGAAGGGCAGGCACCGAGGCACTCTCCGCAGCGGATACATTCCATACTGTTCGGGTTTTTAGAAGGATCTACATTCATCTGGCAGGCTTTTGCGCACGCTCCGCAATTAATACACTTGTTCTTATCACATGTCATCTTATAGAGCGCAACCTTATTAAAGAATCCGTATATCGCACCTAATGGACAGACATATTTACAGAACGGGCGTCTTACTATAAGCCCCGTCACGATAAAGATCAGGAGAAGTATTACTTTCCAGTTAAACAGCGGTCCTAAAGCACTTCTTACATTTCCGTCCAATGCCGCAAGCATGATCCCTGCGATCGTTCCGTCAGGGCACACATATTTGCAGAAAAACGGCGTGAGATTAAATGTCATCGGAAGAATGATCACCAGTATCAGTAAGACTGCATATTTTAAATATCGAAGGATCCTGTCGATCTTAAACTGATTCTTTTTGAAAAACGGTATCTTATAGATAAGGTCCTGCAGAAATCCGAAAGGACACAAAAAGCCGCATACCGCTCTTCCGAGCACCGCGCCGAAAAAGATCAGAAGTCCGAGCACATAATAAGGAAACTTAAACTTTATTCCGCTCAAAAAGCTCTGCAAAGAACCTATGGGACACGAACCGACAGCACCCGGGCACGAATAACAGTTAAGACCCGGGACACACACAGACTTGGAAGCACCTTCATAGATCCTGCCTGTAAAGAATCCTTTGAAGTTGGCATTCTGTATCAGCGTTGCTGCAGCCTGTATTCCGAACCGTATCTTCTTTCTATCCAAGGCCGACACACTCCATGCATATCCTGACAGCTTTATGAAGGACCGATATATGCTGGTCCGTAAGGATGCCCGTAACGATCAGCGCCACAGCCAGTAAGATAAGAATGACAGCCGGAATATATCTTTTCATCCTTTATCAGTTTCCCAGATATTGATCAATGAGTTCCTTCCATTCTTCATACGATCTCGAACCGACCAGCATCGTTCCGTCGATATCTTCATAAGTGATCCCGGTGTCGATGATGTTGCCGTTCTTATCAACGAATATGGTCGTCGGAACATAACCTGTCTTAAACTGATCGAAATCAGATGTATACTTCAGGATCGGATATGTGACGCCTCTTGAAGTCAGGATCTCATCCACGTCATATTCCATCGTATTCTCGGAATACACTCCGAGGATAAGGAGTCCCTTATCCGAATATTCCTCGTAGATCTTCTCGAGATCAGGGATCTCGCCTACACAGGGTCCGCACCAGGGTTCCCAGAAATTAATGACCGTCAGCTCATATTGCGCGAAAACACTTTCATCGTAAGCTTTTCCGTCTCTGTCAACTGCAGTGAAAGTAACTTTTCCCGCTGTAATGACAGATGGAGCATTATCCGTTTCTTCCGTTGTGGAACCATGTTCGGGTTTGGTCCCTTCGATCACATTCTCTTCAGTGCGTCCGGAATCCTTAGGTGTGCCGGTATTTTTCGAACTGCAGGATGCTGCGAAAAGCATCATAAGACATGCCGAAAGTATGATGATCTTTTTCATAAAAAATCTCCTTCATTTTTTATCCTCCGGTCTTGGGAGGAAGTAATCTGTTAACAATTGAGGACCAGTCTCCATAACCTCTGCCTCCGATAAGATGCACACCGTCATCACAACCCTGAACGAATGATACATCCATAATGTGTCCTTCCTTATCGACAAATATCGTCGTCGGAACGTAACCTGTCCTGTACTTATCTAAAGGCTGGACTTTCTTCATTATAGGATAATTGATCATGCTGTCGGAAAGAATGGCTTTGACCTGATCCTCCATTGAATCGTCTGAATACACTCCGATGATAAGAAGTCCCTTGCCCTGGTAATTCTCATAGAGCATCTCTAACGCCGGCATCTCACTGACGCAAGGTCTGCACCAGGGTTCCCAGAAGTTGATCATCGTAACTTCGTACTGCGCGAAAACCTCATCCGTGATGTAATTACCTTTGCGGTCCGTGCCGTAGAACGTGACCCTGTCATCTGTCTTAAAGTCACTAAGATCCATAAGATCCAGCAAGTCACACGATGTTGCCGAAAAAGTAAATACCAGGCAAATTAAAAGTGTCATCACCCTTTTCATATATCTATCCCCCTTGATAAATAATCTTATTCCGTGTCATAGTTTACACGATTCTCAAGTGTTTTTGAATAAGAACCGCATTTACAAACAGTGTTATAATTACACCATGTATAAGATCTATATTGTTGAAGATGATAAAGGGATCGCAGACGGCATTTCACAATGCCTTTCTTCGTGGGAGATGGAAGTTCAGGAAGCATCTGATTTCCGCAATGTGTTAGGTGAGATCAGCGAATTCGAACCCCATCTTATCATCATGGACATCACTCTTCCTTATATGGGCGGATATCACTGGTGTCAGGAGATAAGAAAGACGAGCAATGTTCCGATCATATTCATATCATCGGCAACAGATAACATGAATATCGTCATGGCCATGAACATGGGTGCCGATGACTATATTCCCAAGCCCTTTGATCAGAGTGTGCTGATCGCAAAAGTCCAGGCGCTGCTTCGAAGGACATATTCATTCAGTCAGGGTTCATTCATACTTAAGGCAAAGGGTGCCGTTCTGAACACTAACGATAACACTCTTACTTATAACGGAAACAAGATAGAACTCGCCAGAAACGAATACAAGATCCTTCTTACCCTCATGCAGAATAAGAATAAAGTCGTAAGCCGCGAAAAACTCATGGAAGCTCTCTGGGAAACCGACAGTTTTGTCGATGAGAACACACTTACGGTAAACGTCGGAAGGCTTAGAAAGACACTGGAATCCGCAGGTCTTACAGATTTTATCAAAACGAAGTTCGGTGTCGGTTATATCCTGGAGGATGAGTAATGAAACTCATTTTAAGTTACCTCAAATACCGCGCTAAGATAATGATCACGTGTCTTGCGGTTTTGGTTGTTTTCGCAACTACGGACGTCCTCTTTGATATTCCGCGTATCGCTATCCTTTATCCTCTTATACTCACATTGTCCATCGGACTTATCGTATGCATTTTTGACTTCATCTTTTTCGTCAAGCGTCACAAACTGCTTACCGAAATCCGTGACGAACTGCCAGCCCCAAAAAACCTTATTGAAGAAGATTATCAGCAGATCATAAGACTCATGGGCGAAGAAGCAAAAAATGCCGAACAGAATGCTTCCGCCAAATACACGGATATGGTCGAATACTATACTGTATGGGCACATCAGATAAAGACTCCTATCGCTGCCATGAGATTAAATCTTCAGTCTGAAGATACTGAAACCGCCAGAAAACTTATGGGCGACCTCGGCCGTATCGAAGCTTATGTTGAGATGGTATTAACATTCTTAAGACTGGATTCCGACAATACGGATTATGTTATTAAGGAATATGATCTTGATGAGATCATACGTCCTGCCGTCCGGAAATTCTCAAGAGAATTCATACTGAAGAAATTAAAGCTCGAATATGAACAGGTCGGATTCAGAACAATAACAGATTCAAAATGGTTGTCGTTCATCATCGAACAGGTTATTTCAAATGCCGTTAAATACACTTCAGAAGGCTCTGTGCGCATCTATATGAATGAACCGGGAATACTCTGTATAGAAGATACCGGCATCGGTATCAGCGCTGAAGATCTGCCGAGGATCTTTGAGAACGGATATACGGGATTTAACGGACGCGAAGATAAGAGAGCGAGCGGAATAGGACTTTACCTTTGCAAACGCATCTCGGATAATTTAGGCCATAAGATATATGCTGAATCCAAAGTTGGAGAAGGAACCAGGATATTCCTCGATCTGAGGGCTAAAAAACTGAATGTTGAATAACGGGAGACATGAACTATGAGGACCCGGAAAATTGTATCAGTTATTCTGTGTGCGGTATTCCTGATATTTTCCTTGTTAATTACTTCACTGGTGAATTATCTTGGTACCGGAGGTCACCCCGGACTTAATACCGGATCATTCGCTCCTGCAAAAATTAAAAAGGTATCTGATGAAGAAGATATTACCGTAACCGTCTATCCTGCCGCAGGAACATTATCTCACGTTGATGCCCGGGACATATGCCGTGAAATTAATCTGAACTGCATAAAAAAAGGATGGCTCGTTGCACAATACAAGGATAATTGCAGACTGCTGTTTGAGGTCAATGATGCAGACATGGAAGATTATTTCAGAACCATTGGAGACCGGCATTATTACTATGCCGAGATAATCCCTTCATCACGGCTCAGGATAACTGATATAACAGCAAGACATGGTGATGAGCCTGCTGATCCGTTTACTGAAGATAAGCATCCGGCATATCTTTCCTGCTGCATAGATGAAGAACTAAGACGCTATAAACTTCCCCGATACGTCGTACCGTATTTTATTGCAGCTAATACCGGTTTTATTCTAATTGTTATTGGAGTAAACAAATTGATAAACAGGATTTCCATCGCAAAAGCGAAAAAGAAAGCATCACAAAACACCTGAAGCTCCTTAAATAATTGACTTCACATATTCGCTGTATCAAAATGTGACAAACGTGTAAGGAATTGGTAAGCAGATTCAATGGAGCAGACTTTTTATGTTTTCTATACTGTGGCTGACTTAAATGAAAGGAAGTACAGTTTATGAGTTTACTCGAAGTAACGGGAGTTAAGAAAATATATAAAGGACGCCGCGGAGGCGCATCTGTTGAAGCGCTCAAGAATGTGAATTTTACAGTTGAAAACGGCGAGTTTGTTGCCATAATGGGAGAGTCCGGAAGCGGAAAGACAACCTTGCTGAACATTCTTGCAGCTTTGGACAAAGCAACATCCGGAACGATAATCCTTGACGGAATGAATCTGAGCACGATCAAGGAATCTGCTATGGCGAAGTTCCGCCGTGATAATCTCGGTTATGTTTTTCAGGACTTCAATCTTTTGGACACTTTTACATTAGAGGATAATATCTATCTTCCTCTTGTTCTTGCAGGCAAAAAACATTCGGAAATGAAAGTGCGTCTTGACAAGCTCGCGCCTGCGCTGGGCATAACTGATCTTCTGAAAAAATATCCTTATGAGGTCTCGGGCGGACAAAAGCAGAGAGCGGCAGTCGCAAGAGCTCTTATTACTGATCCCAAGATCATTCTTGCCGATGAACCCACAGGAGCGCTTGACTCCAAGTCATCTGACGAACTTCTCGAACTTTTCTCAAGCGTTAATCAGATGGGACAGACGATCCTTATGGTTACCCACTCAACAAAAGCCGCAAGTCACGCTTCCCGCGTAATGTTTATCAAAGACGGGATCATCTTCCATCAGATCTACAAAGGAAACTCCACAGATACTCAGATGTATCAGAAGATATCCGATACATTAAACCTCCTTGCCCAGGGAGGTGATCTTAAATGAGAACAGGTCTTTATCCTAAGATCGCCGCAGACGGGATCCGGAAAAACGCCAGACTCTATGTGCCATATATAGCAACATGCATGCTGATGATAGCTATCTTCTACATCATGCATATGCTTGGTTTTTCCGATGTTTTACAGAGTTTCGCAGGTGCTACCACAGCAAAAGAGATGATAAAGCTGGGAACATATGTGATGGCCATATTCGGAGCGATCTTTCTTTTCTACACACAGTCGACTTTGATCAAAGGAAGACTTAAGGAATTCGGTCTTTACAGTGTCCTCGGAATGAACCGCAGAAATCTGGGAAGAGTAATCTTTTTCGAGACCGTAATAACGTGGGCGCTGTCCATGGCAGGAGGTATTCTTGCAGGCATCGGACTTTCAAAGCTTGTGGAATTGGGCTTTACTAAGATCATCGAAGCTGAGGTCACATACACTTTCTTTATTTCCGGGAGCTCGATACTCTTCACATTTATCATATATACTGCCATTTTCTTTCTGATCTTTCTTAATGCCGTAAGGCAGGTCAGATTCGCAAAGACCATCAATCTTGTCAATTCTGATAAAGCCGGCGAAAAACCCCCGAAAGCAAATTGGGTGGTCGGTATTCTCGGTGTATTGTTCCTTCTTGCAGGTTATACAATAGCAATCCGCATAGAATCACCTTTATCGGCGCTTACATGGTTCTTCATAGCAGTAATACTCACAATTATCGGGACATATCTTTTACTGATCGCAGGGTCGGTAGTTCTTTGCAGGATACTTCAGAAAAGTAAGAGCTATTATTATAAGACGAACCACTTTGTTTCGATCTCATCCATGGCTTTCAGAATGAAGAGAAACGGTGCAGGGCTTGCTTCCATCTGCATTCTCCTTACAATGATCCTCGTAACGATATCTTCGACTTCCTCTTTGTACTTTAACAGAGAGGAATCGCTGAGAAATCACTATCCGAGAGAGATAAACTGTACCGCATACAATGACGGTTTCTCTGAAAGCTATGGCAAAGCACTCGAAAAGGTTAAGGAAGGAATCGATAAACAGGCAGAAGCATACGGAGCAACGGTCTCTGACAGTTACATATATACAGCATGCAACATCAGCGGCTATTTCGAGGACGGAAGACTGCGTCTTGATATCGATCCGCTGAACACCATAACAACGATCAATTTTGATAATGTCATACAGGTTTATTTCTTTGATATAGATGATTACAACAGAATGACCGGAAACAACGAGGTCTTATCTTCAGGGGAAGTCCTTGCAGGAGTTTCAGGCAATATCGCATTTGGAAATGAACTGATGATCGGCGATGAGTCCTTTAAGGTCGCAAAAAGATTCGACTGCAAACAGGGTGATTTCAAATATACGATTGTTAATACAGTCGTTTCAACACTATACATCATCGTTGACGATCTCGGTAAAGTAACATCACGTTATAACGATTATGCCGATACTAACGGAAATCATATGCTCGCGTGGGAATGGCATTATTCATTCGATACCGGGCTTGATGAGGATAAGCAGACAGAACTCAGCAATCTGCTCAAAGACTATGTCAGGGATGAACTTTATCCGCAGAATTTCTGGAGTATCCGTTGCGAAAGCAGGGCTTATGAACGCAATGATTTTGTCGAGACATTCGGAGGCCTGTTCTTCCTCGGGATCATTCTCAGCATCATCTTCCTTGTATCCTGCGTATTGATCATCTACTACAAGCAGATCTCGGAAGGCTTCGAAGATCAGTCCCGTTTCGCCATAATGCAAAAGGTCGGAATGACCAAAGAAAACATAAAAAAGAGCATCAACTCACAGATGTTTACGGTCTTTCTCATACCTATAGCATTTGCATTCCTGCACCTTGCAGTGGTATTGCCGTTCATCCATAAGCTCCTCTTGCTGTTCGGCCATAACAACATGCCGCTTTTAATTACCAGTGCAGGGATCTGCGCACTTGTCTGCGGCCTGTTCTATGCTCTGATATACAAGCTTACATCCAACGCTTACTACAAGATCGTATCGTAATCATTCGAGATAAGGACCAATATAAAAGAGCACGTGCTCACGGAATTTCATTCCGTATATCACGTGCTCTTTTTAATTTCCGTTTTATATATTTATTCGGATCTGAGACTGCCTTTTTCAATATTAGCTTTAATGATAGCATCTGTTATCTCAAACAGTTTTTCAGATCCGTCTTTTGTTTTCGACTGCCTTCCGTAAACCGATGCGGCATCACAGTCATGTTCCTTCCAGTCACCGCCTCCGTTACTGTTGTTAAGCAGCAGCGGCTGAAAATTATCCATTGCGTGAGCAAATCTTGCTTCAGGAGTATCACCTGATTCGAACTCATCAAATATCGAGATAAGCTCTTCCTTCTGGTCTTCAGGAAGAATAGAGAATATCCTCTCTTTAGCTTTTTCTTCCCTTTCCTTCTGTGTTGCCAGAGCTTCTTTGTCATAAGCATAGGTATCGCCGGCATCGATCTCAACGACATCATGTATCAGACACATGATCATTACCTTTGCGATATCTACAGGTTCATTGGAATACTCTTTTAAAAGATATGCCATGACCGCCATATGCCATGCATGTTCGGCATCATTCTCATTTCTGCCGTGACCGGAAAGATGCGTCTGTCTGAACACATTCTTTTCTTTATCCAGTTCGAGCGCAAATTCTATCTGTTTTGCTATTCTCTCATCCATATTATCTACAATTCAAATGCATACTAATGTTCATTCGCCGAGAACATCACCCAGTCTTCTGTAAGCTCCGAAGATCGTCTCAACGCAGGATTCCAGTTTTGCTCTGTCCTCACCGGATATATCCAGAGCCAGACTTAAATCATCCAGTAATCTCTTTTCCTTCGCATCGAATTCTGTATCCGCATAAGCAACACTGTATAACTCAAAATACACGATCTTACGGGTTCTTACAGACGAAGATTTGAAAGTGCTTATCTCAGAATATATATCAACTGTATCAGGATCGACAAATCCGAAATCGTCACCCATTTCCTCTGCATACTGTTTAAGTATCGACTCTTCCTCCGATATGCTTCCGTCTGCGGCAGCCAGGACATTTGCGGCATTCCAGAATGCGATCTTCTCATCCCGGGACAACTCATCTAATAACATATTTATTCCTCCTGATAATCTCAGATGCACATATTTTACCATTTTAGAACAACAGTTGATCTTATGATAAAATGTTATTGATATTTATTCTGAAAGAGGACGCAGATATGGGGAGTTTAAACGTCTGTTTCAGAACGGTGCGTTCTGTTCCGGTTACGCCGGTCCCATACGGTTAAACATATGCAGCTTACACATAAGAAAAGAAACAGGAAAGCGATTATCATTACTGCAGCTGCAATGCTCACAGGGATCCTGCTCGTATTGGCAGGATTCTTCGGAGGCTCGGTTGTTGCGCTGTTCAATAAAGGTTTTGATCTTATGAAAATAACGAACGAAGATCTCGGCAAAGAGATCAGTTCTGACATTGAGGTCGAATTCGATAATCTTGACCTGACGGATAAGGCCACCCAAATGATCGGAAATCCTCAGGGCGACTATGGAGTCGATAACAAAACAATCACGCTGGATTTTTCACATGCAAAAGAAGATGATGAGCGTTTGTATTTTTCGAGTATAAAGCAGCATGTCACTATCCGGGGAACCATAAGAGCATTGGAAGATACCGAATATAACGAGATTGCCGAAGAGTTTTACAAACGTTACGATTATATCTACTACAGGAATATAGAAAACGGCACATGGTCATCAGATGTCAAACTTGAAGACTTCCGTAAGATGATCCTTGAACCGGTGCTGCCTTACTGTATTGACGTTACTTCGGTAAGTGCATTCAACTGGTACCGCTTTATCCCCGCAGGAATTGTTATCTTCCTGATCTCCCTGCTTCTTGAGATATGTTTTGTATTTAAACTGAGAAAGAGGATCGTGCTGCCTATAGTGTTCGGGATCGCGGTCATTGTTCCGGCAATCCTTTTCTTCAATCACATCAGGGCCATGCTGACGATAAAGAAAGCCGGAGACGGCCTTTATACAATGAAAAATCTTGAATGCACTGATACACAGGGCATGCTTGATTCCGGATCTTCCAGTGTAAATGAACTGCTGGAATGGATACTTGATAAACATTTTTACGGCATGCCCAATATTTTTGAGAGCCAATTCAGCTTCGGGTGCTCTGCTTTCGCTGCAACAACGCCTGAAGGCGATCACCTTTTCGGCCGTAATTTTGATTACCCCGAGACTGACACTTTGCTTGTTTATTCGCATCCCGAAGGCTGTTATGAATCGATTGGGATCGCCGATCTCGGTATCCTCGGAGTCGGACCGACATATCCTGTCAGTTCCGATTCGATCCCCGGCAGACTCATCATGATCATGACACCGTATTATGTCGTGGACGGCATGAACGAGAAAGGTGTCGGTGCCGGGATCTTACAGCTCAATATAGAAGAGACTCATCAGGATAACGGCAAGCCTGACCTTCTGGTATTCTGCGCCGTAAGAGCCATCCTGGACAAATGTGCTTCTGTCGACGAGGCCTTGGAACTGCTCGATTCATACGATATACATTCTGACACCAAAACTGATTACCATCTGTTCATCACTGACAGATCCGGAAGATACGTTGTCGTGGAATGGCTTGACGGTGAAATGGTCACAGTTGAACAGCCGTGCTGCACAAACAGTGTTATCGCTCCCGGTGAACACTACAATCAGGGTCTGCCCGACAACAGACTGCCCGACATGGAGAAATGTCTTGGTGCTTCACGCGTCGTCACAGAATCAGAAGCGATGGTGATCCTCGATAAGGTTCAAACGAAAAATCTTACCGAGTGGTCCTGCGTCTACAATCTTGATGACTTTACAGTCAACATCTGCCTTGATGCCGATTATGAGAAGGTCTACACATTCAGTGCGCTTGGTGGATAAATCACATTATCTGATCTACTCAAATCTTGTTTTATATATCTTCAGCACACTCACAGCTATTGTTAGCAGAATGGCGCCTATCATCAGATACATCGGCCATGACGGGAAGCCGGGATATATACACATAAAGCCTGCAAAAGCACATATCAGGATAATAGCTATCTTAAGAATGCCGAACATCATATAACAGGTGCTCAAAACATTCTCTTCGTTATCCTCTATTACTTCAACGGGAATATTCCATATCTTAGGAAAACTCTCGACGACAGCTAAAAGGAGAAACAATCCAAGCATTGCTGCCGGCTCAACGAAAAGAGAGTTCTTCGGTCCAAATGAATCTGCCATCCCTGATGCATCAAAATGAGTTGGAAGTTCTGCCGGGAAACTATTCCACCCGATCACCAAAAATACAATGTACAGAACTATCAGTACAATACTTATTATGTTTGTTGCTTTTCTCATAATCTATCCCCAATAATAAAAGCAGCCAAAGCATTTCCGAATCCGGAGAGCATATCCCCGACAAGAAGATTATATCATGTTTTCTGTCAGGTGCTTCATTTATTCAGCCAGTCTATCCCGCATCCGCAAAGACTCTTCCCTAGCTCCATACATTCTTCTGCGGAATCACAGGAATAATCACTTTCAACCCTGTAATCCTCATTACATTCAAACAAATAATACTCCTGTGAATTCCCATATTTACAGATTGCGAGATAACAAACACGGAACCATTCATTTCCGTCAGTTAATGTCCTGATTCCGTAATCACCCCGCGGTGTGAAATATAATACTTTTGCATTATCAAGTGTATCCGGAAACATATTTATTCACCTTTCCTCATTCTTTATACCGCCTTTCCTTAAGGTCTCCGCGGCAGATCACAGACACATGAGTGATCTCGTTTTCGGGATCAGGATACTCCTTATAAAAATGCATACCTATCGATTCTGCAGTTTTATAGGAACCGGTATTTGTATATTTGCAATACGAATAAAGTGCCGGATAATCCGTGTTGGCGAATGCCCAATCACGCACGGCAGCAGCTGCTTCCTTTGCATAACCTTTGCGTTGCTGATCAGCTCTTATGTGATAACCGATCTCGGGAAGCATCTCACCTTCAATATTCTGAAGTGTCAGACCGCAATCGCCGATCATCTCACCTGTTTCTTTCAGGCACACAGCCCACAATCCAAAACCATTCTCACGGTACCTGTTTATATTTCTGTCGATCCAGTCTCTTACTCTCTGCTCATCAAAAGAATATGGATAGTGCTGCATTATATCTCTGTCTGCAAGGACCTTATATAGTGCATCAAAATCATCCATATTCATTTCGCGAAGAAACAGTCTTTCAGTTTCCAATATTCTTTCTTTTTTCATAGCTTTATCTATAATCCTTTTTCCCTGGTTGTTTGAACTGTTATCCCGTTCATTTTATATCATTGTTCATTTACTTAAAATGCGTGACTGCTTACCGGATCTGCGAGTCTTTTTGATGCCGTTGTAAGACATGCAAAACTTCAGACTGTATAGTGCAGCAAAAGATTTCTATCTGCAGATAAGTTATCTTTCTATAACCGCAATTTCAAAAGGAAGTTTATTCTTTATTCCCTCAGGCTCATCATATTTCAGGAGCAAGGCACGCTTTCCCCTTTCAGCCAGAGAATACACACTTGCAGAGACCATGACCTTTTGCTCATTTCCATCAGGGAAACTGACTGTAACAAAATAGTGAGTGTGTTTTGTGTTTCTCTGCTTCTCCCTTGCTGACACAACACAGTCAGCAACATAATACTTGTGATTGTTGATACATGAGATACGCTTAAAGAAACCTTTCAGAAATGAGATCACAAACACGGCCATGATAATTAAAAATGTAACCAGCAGCAATGTCGACACTATAAAAGATGCTCTGTCATAGTTCTTTCGAATCATCATGTTGATCGAAAGAACTGTTGATAAAACAGTTACCGGTATGACCAGCGACATCAGACATACAACCAGGACGGATCGGCTCCTGACCTGTCTGCAAATAGTTTTATATTCATCGATGTTGGCTTCACGGTACATCATAAATTTCCCTATTCTATGTGAATGCATCAGACCTTACATACATCGTATTGCGTCCTGATCCGATACGGACAAGATAACCTTCATCAACAAGTTTTTTCAATGCTGATTCTACGGAAGAACTTCCTAAACTCGGACATAATGCCAAGATCTCCTGCTTGGAAAACTTCCCGATCCTTTCTGTTACACACGCCTTTACAATGTCGTAAGAAGTGCTTTTAGCACCGGCCTCATGAATAGTATAGACTCTGTTCTCAAAATCACGATAACACGCAAGGATTATTCCCAGCATGTATTTAATGAACGGTTTGGGATCATTTTTCCCGGTGTGCCAGTTCTTATCTGCTCTCTGTAAAGCATCGTAGTATGCTTCCTTTGTATCAGCTATGGCTTTCTCGATACTTATATATTGACCAACAAGATATCCGCATCGGTTTAGAAGAAGAAGGGTCAGCAAACGGCTCATTCTTCCGTTTCCGTCGTTAAACGGATGAATGCACAGAAAGTCGAGAATAAAACAGAATATCAAGATCAGCTCATCAACTGATTCCTTATCTAACTCTCTTTGGAAACTCTCACATATCTGATCGATCGCATCAGGTGTCTCATAAGGTTCTACAGGTCTGAATAAGACTATCTTCTCTCCGGTTTCTGTAATCATATCAATCTCATTGGGTGTAGTCTTAAACTGACCTGCGTAAGATAAATCTGTATATCTCAAAAGTTCTTTGTGAAGCTGAAGAATATAATTCCTTCTTACGGGAATCGCTTCATAACTCTCGTGAACCAGATTAAGCACATTGCGATAACCGAGGATTTCTTCCTCGTCCCGGTTTCTTGGCGTTGTTTTATCTGCTACCAACTGTTTTAATCTTGAATTAGTGGTAATTATGCCTTCTATGCGGTTTGAAGCCTCCGTACTCTGCACTTTGGCTATCTCAATAAGACGGTTAAGTTCAACAGGTTTCTGACGGAGAAACAGTTCCTGTTTTCCTTTGAATTCATGGATCTTCGAAACATATGATATTATCTCGTTATCCCACGTTCTGTCAGCCAATTTTGAATAATCAAATTGTCTCATTCAATAACCGTCCTTTCTCCCAACCAATTCGCATTTCTCCCAAATCATATAACGGTCTGGGAGAAATATCAATGGTGTTGGAAGAATGCTATAGACTATAAATCTATTAGATATCCGATCCTCCGAACTATTTCCTTAAATATTGACTTGTTTTAAGGGAAAACCACACAAATAAGGGAATCTTTCCTATTTCAACTTGTTGAGTATTCTCTGACACGCTTCTATATGCATTATCCAGTGTCTGGAGAATGGCATCTGAATAAGACCTCGCACATCCTTTTTGCACCAGTAATCGATCAACCAGACAGCATTCTCATCCGTGCTGACAACGCCCAATGATATCAGTTTTTCCTTTCGTTCATCCAAAACCTTGAGCTTAAGATCGCTATAAGTCAGACTGCGAATTATCTCTTCCGTACTCTTATTTACATCAGCAACATACGAATACAGTTCATCTATATTCAGCTGCTTCGTAAAATCAGATATTTGTTCCTTAACGAGTTCATTTCCGGTTGTTATTATCGGCGAATTGATCCGGTTCTGATAGTTTCCTGCAAACAATATCTCTTCATCGCCGCTAACGAGAGTGTGAGCAACGATGTCCTCTATCCTGAAAATATGCCAAATGGAATATGCAATATTCTTGCTGTGGTATCCGTCGGCATTCATATAAGGCATGGCATCGAAATCATTTCTTTTAAGATCTTTCTTAAATGAGAGCAGGGTATCCATAAGATCATTTCGAAGCTTGAAAAGGACATCTTTACCCTGATCAAAAGTATCAGCCTTTTTGATCAGCAACTGCATTCTTTTATTCTGTTCAGACCATTCTTTATTCATGTTTGTCTCCTGTAATCTTGATTGTGTATGCAGGCGATTTTCATTACTGCAAAATATTCCTGAAAAGCATGTTCAAGCTATCCCAGTCCTTGTTGTGATCATCAGGCAATGCATCAGCGATACTTTTCTGCTTCGAAAGCTCAGCCTTAATAAATCCGATGATCTCAGGTATCTGCGGATTCAATTCTTTCTCGGTGGTAACCTTTTTTATCTCAAGAAGTCTGTTGATCGCATTTCTCAGTTTGGGTTCCAGATCAAGCTTCAGCAGCTCATCAAAACGCACCGGAGGTGATTCATGAAATTTCTCGATGTATTCTGCAGCAAGAAGCGGACGCAGAGCATAGAAATATTTCTTGTAACGCACCGTCTCGCCCTGAAGATGATCGTAATATGTGTTATTTGCAGTTCCGTAATAATGATAGACTGCACTCTTTTCGGAAAAGAACGCCTTTGATACTTCACGGATCTTTTCCCATTCTTCAGTCGTGCGGTAAACGACCGGAGACCCGCTCCATTCATATAAAGTGGCATTTCCTTTTGCGAACTGTTTCAGCGCCTTTTTAAGATCCCAGCCATTAATGTCATACACCTCGTCCAGTTGCCAATCAATGGTGTCTTGGGGTTCATTCAAAGACAGATAATCATCTTTAGTTCTGACATAAATAAAACGAACATCGTAGTCACTGTCAGGTGATGCAAATCCCCAAGCGCGGCTCCCCGATTCAACGGCATGAAGAACACGTACATTTTCCTTTTCTTCTATCTCATCAAGCTTGTCGTTTATCTTTTCAGTAATGTCTTTCATATCAACTCACCAGTAATTGAATATCTGTTGACCCGTTCAACGAACAATTCCACCTTCTCAATGTCGGGATTATCGGGCAGTTCAGTTTTTTCTGCTGCCAGTTCAAGTCTGTGTTCGTAATCCTCAAGGATCTCATAAAACTCACTCGAAAACGTTCCTTCTTGTGTCATATAATCTCCATTCCTGATCGACAGAAGCAGAGGAAGATCTTCGTTCCTGTGAGTTCTGATCTCACCTTTTTCAAGTATGTCTACAGCCATCATGAAAAGCCTGATAAGATGCATAGCATGCTTGTTTAAATGGTTATCATCTTTCTTCTTGTTGCGCTGACCTATCTTGTCATAATCGCGTATAACATTTCTCATTGAACCCCACATATCAGTGTAGTCACGCAAAGGAAGATGTTTATAATCGGCATCAACGAATATCTCCGTTTCAAGCTCCGGATTCTCAGCCTTGTCGATATAGATCTTTACCGTTCCTTTCGCGCTATTTGCTTTCCTGCGGTTAAAATCGTCCAGAGCATTCCTAACTGAATTGAAGATATGTTTCTCCCGTTCACTCTGCGGCATTGAATCTCTTGCTATCGCATTCTGCAGTCTTCGGAGCTGTGTGTCCGCATATCCGCCGAAAGATTTTATCGCGCGTTTCGATAAGAACAGATGACTGTTATCTATCAGTTCCTGACCGACAGCCGTCTTTATAAGATACTGATCTTCATCAAGACCAAGTATCTCGCACGTATTCGGATTGCACTCGAGAAGCAATCTTATGAATTTGTTAAACCCGTAAATGACAGTATCTGTATTCTTATCTTCATACTGCTCAAACTCAGTCAGTCCCAGCAGGTCGGATGGCATCATTAATGTACACCCGCGAAAATCAATATCGCTTCCCTCATTATTGGTTCCATAAGCATAACTTCCACCCAAACCAAGCAGAACGATCCTGTCTCCAAGTCTCTCATTGGTTCTGAGAAAGTCATATTCACTTGTGTTCATTAACGCCTTAAAATCCATTTATTCCTGCACCGGGACTTAATCTACCGGTATACCTTCCTTTTCTCTTTCGCTTCGAACAGTTTTCATCATTATATCGATTTCTTTATCCATTTCCGGACGCAGATCATCACCGGCTTTCTCATCGAATATTATACCTGCAAGCATATACGGCTGTTCATTAAAGATGAATGTGTAACCTGTAACATAGAAATTCTGGAGTTCATCACCGGACTTATTGTATGATGCATGACCGGTAAAATGAATCGTATCAATTCCATTTATATTTACTTTCTCAGATGAATCGGTTTCAATGAGCACAACTTCATCGTTCATATTATAAGGAACTCCGTTACCCGAACAACGGGATGCTGCCATAAAAATATCACCATTATTGTAAATATCGAAAATATCATCTAATTCACCATCAAAAGGCTTGCCGAAAACCTCCTCATCATAACGAACCAAAACCGGGAAGCACACTTGATCGGATCCTCTCTCTTCATAGTAATTGCCATGTGAGAATTGATTTTCACGATATTTCTTGTTGTAATTCATATATGCTGTAAAGAGTTCAAGATTAGAGACCTTTGTATAATCTTTAAAATCTTCATCAAGCCCGGAAGAAGGCACCTCCGAAGTATCGGCGGCAGTTTCACTTGAAGCAGTTGTCTGCACTTCACTTCCCGTTTCAGAAATCTTTGTTTCATCCGGCTTCTTGCTGCAACCGGCAACTGATATCAGGAATGCCGCACCCAACACAACGCATATTGCTTTAATTGCTTTTTTCATATCTAATCTCTTTCTATCCGCATCTATCTATTAGACGAATAACGGATATGATTTCTTGGGTGGTTCGAGAATTTTTTTTCAATTCAATTCATCAGTAATTCTCTTTTTACGATAAATGAGCCTTTTCAGCCTTAACAGCACCGATGGTCAAGCCGATTATCAGGAGAACAAAAACAGCTATAATAACCGCGATATTGATATCGGGGATACTGATACGGATATCTGTGTACTTGCCTATCAA
>JAIKWL010000056.1 GCA_024684815.1 Saccharofermentans sp.
CTGTACGCTCTGAGCGAGATTTGCGTACACTTTTACGTAAATTCAAGCAATCTTACGCTGGACTGTACGTTTTGAGTTCGATTTGCGTACACTTTACGTAAATTAAATTCAATGACTTCATCTTCAGGTCATTGAAAAACAGCAGAACGTAAATTGAACGCTCTGAGCACAAGATAACGTTCAGATTTACGTTCTTTCAAGCAAAAGAAAGCCGGTTGACTTTTTCGTGCTGAAAGTCTCAAATATCAGCACGAAAAACGCACGGCTGAAATAACTGATCAATCAAAAACTTCGAAAAAGATATTGACAACTATATCGGCGGCCGATATAATCAGGACAACTATATCGGTAGCCGATATAACGGACGCCGATAGAATGCGAAAACCGGTAAGGGAGGAGACAGGAATGTCACAACAGGCTTTGACTGAAGCAGTCTACTACATCTTGTTGTCGCTTAAGACACCTCTTCATGGCTACGGGATAATCCAGAACGTGTCGGAACTATCGCACGGCAGGGTCAAGCTTGCAGCCGGTACGCTCTACGGAGCGCTCAACACGCTTGTGGAAAAGGGATGGATAGATGCTTTGCCGGAGAATCCGGAAAGCCGAAAGAAGGAGTATGTGATCACGTCGGGAGGAAAGGCGGTCCTTGCGGAGGAATATGCAAGACTCAAGGAACTTGTGGACAACGGCAAGGCTCTGATGGATCACACGGAGGAATTGTAAGATGCGTAAAGTAGAGCACAAATTATTCTGGATCTGGCAGCTCGATAAGGAGCTTTTATGGATCAACGATATGGCTGATCACGGATATGCACTTGCAAAAGCCGGAAGGTTAACATTTGAATTTGACGAAGAAAAGCCCGGCAAATATATCTATAAATCACTCTTTTTAAAGGGAAGTTCCGGCAATCCCGAAAACGTTAAGTTTTTCAGATTCTTAGAGGAGATGGGGATCACGCAGATCTGTTCGATCAACTATCCCGGAACATGCGCTGTATATATCAGAGCGCTTAAAGAAGATTATCCGAACGGCATTGATATCTATTCTGACATCGAATCCAGGATAATTTACGAGAGAGTTCTGATGTGGTATCTGTTTGGTGCGGGCTTATTTATCCTGTTTGCAGCTGCACTGAATCTTTCGATAGGATTCGGCACAAGATCGTATTATACCTGGATAAATCTGGTTGAAGGTTTTGGTCTTTTGGTACTGTTCATCTTCATGGTGATCAACTTCATAAAAAAGGCGGTCCTTATCAGCAGGCTTAAGAGGGAAAGGGCAATTCACGAATAGCATCGATCATGCTTTTATCCGAAAACAAAACTTATAAAAACTCTATTGAATAGGGGGAGGTACAACTATGCAGAAATTAACAAATCAGGAGAGGCTTAAGCCCTGGATGGGAATAGTGCTTTTCGCGGTGGTGATGGCACTGTTCCTGACGGCAGGATCTTATATGCAGACGAACTGGGGCATGACGGGACTTATCCTGACAGAGCTTATGTTCCTTGCAACTGCTGTGGGTTTCTGTCTTATACGTAAGGTCAAGATAAAAGAAGTTTTCCCGGTAAAGAAAGTGACAGCAAGAGAGATCTTCGGATGTCTTTTCCTTCTTATGGCAGGACAGGGAACCTCTTATGTTGCGACTGGTCTTGTAGGGATGCTTTTTCCTCAATGGGCTACTGAAGTGACGGATCTTTCAAGCTTTTTGTATTCGGGCAACGCTGTCCTGGCATTTCTTATCGTAGCGGTATCACCTGCAATCTGTGAGGAGGCTATTCACAGAGGCGCGATACTCTCATGTTTCAGATCGGTCAAAAAGGACTGGGTCATAGTACTCATCATGGGATTGCTCTTCGGTATCAATCACATGTCGCCTCTGCGTTTTCTGGCAACGGCTATACTTGGCGGAGTCATGTCATTTGTTGTAGTAAAGCGCAACAATATCATTCTGTCGATGCTCATGCATTTTGCGAATAATGCGTTTTCTTCGATCATCGGTATCTATTCGGCAAAGACGATGGGAGACAGCGCTGTAACGGTATCATTCAACTCAAGCACATTAGGAATATATCTGTTAATGGGATTTACGGCACCGGTCCTTTTCATCCTCGGATGGATGATGATCAGCCCTTCGACACATAAGAAAATAAGATTCCTTTTTGCGGGGATCCTGTCAGCCGTCATGCTTATAACAGGCATCGCACTTGCATCGACAGCACTTACTAATAGTATGATCGTAAGCAGTACTATCGGATATGAAGTTACTGAAGATTCAAAGGATACGGCCATGGATTTCGGTGTGGAAGAAGAGAGAGCATATACGGTTACTGTTGTTCTTTCAGGTGATAAGGATGCCGAATATGCGTTCATCATGACGGATGAGGACGGCAACATGCTGATCGATGCCGCACTTAGCAAGGGATCGGCAATAAAGACTTACACTACAAAGCTTGATCTTCCGGTGGGCCTTTATCACACAGAGATCAGGGGCGGAGAAGGTTCGGTAGGTGACAAGCCCGAGATACAGATAAACGTCTTCTGAAACAATCTGATTGTCTACAAAAAACAACGGAAATAAGCAAGACTGCCTGAAAACATTAATGCTAATCTAATCTTAAGAATATATCAGGAGGTGCTGCTATGAGTATAGATCTGAGCAGGATGCCGAGGATCGGTTTTGGCCTTATGAGATTACCGGAGACGGACGGAGTCATCGACATCGATAAAGTCTGCAAGATGGTCGACAGCTATCTGGATGCAGGATTCACTTATTTCGACACGGCTTATGTTTATCACGGCGGCAACTCCGAGAGAGCCGTCAAAGAAGCTATCGTAAAGAGACATCCGAGAGATTCATTTACTCTTGCGACCAAGCTTCCTGCATGGAGCATCCATTCTTTTGAAGACAGGGATAAGATCTTTGAAGAGCAGCTGGAAAGATGCGGAGTCGATTATTTCGATTTTTATCTGCTCCACAGCATTGAGGACGGCAACAACTACGATACTTATGTAAAATACGACTGCTTTAACTGGGGCATTCAAAAGAGGGAAGAGGGTAAGATCAGACACTTTGGTTTCTCTTTCCACGGTACACCGGAGTTGCTTGTTGAGATCCTGGACAATCACCCTGAAGTCGAGTTTGTCCAGATTCAGCTCAACTATGCCGACTGGGACAACCCGCTCGTTCATTCAGGCGAACTCTATAAGATCCTTTCCGAAAGAAAGATCCCGATCATCGTCATGGAACCCTGCAAGGGCGGCAAGCTTGCCAATCACGACGAGGAATGCACTGAGATATTAAAGAGTGTCCGTCCTGATAAGTCAGTTGCTTCATGGGCATTCCGTTTTGTAGGAAGCCTTCCGGGTGTTACGACGATACTGAGCGGCATGACAACGCAGGATCAGATGGATGACAACATGAATACTTTCAGGGATTTCGAGCCGTTATCTGATGAAGAACGTGCAGCGATCGATAAGGTCATTGAAGCTATGTTCCGTGTCGAGCAGGTCGGCTGCACGGCATGCAGATACTGTGTTGACGGATGCCCCATGAGCATCAGCATTCCTGATGTCATCAGTGCCATCAATACAAAGCGCAAGTTCCCGGGAGATATGAGACCTCAGTTCTTCTACAACGGTCTTGTATCAAGGGACGGCAACGGCAAAGCATCCGACTGTATCGAATGCGGTCAGTGCGAAGGAGTCTGTCCACAGCATCTTCCCATCATCACTATCCTCAAGGAAGGTGTCGAAAAGTTCGAATCACAGGGATAAGTCATATAACATATTCCTGTCTTGCCCGCCGGATCTCAAAAGTCATGAGTCCGGCGGGTTCTTTTTTTCAAGATACAACAGTAGTAACTAATGACAGTCATTTGTTGAACTATCATGTTTCTTTGCCTATACTTTTATTGTATCTATTGGGGATTTTTTCAAAAAGAGAGGTGTGACGGCAATGATCTGTTTTTCAAAAGAAAAAGTGAAACCTTATGTGATCAAGGCTGCTTCCGGATTTTTATCTGCAGTTTTGTTTGTTTCTTTTATCCCGAACATGTTTGAAAACAGCACAGTTCTTGCGGATGAAGTAAAAAATCAGGACAACACGTATCTTGGTGTATCAGGCATCTCGAATCCCGATGCACCTGAGGCGGACAAGCCATGGTCAGGTAATTATGTATACTTCGGAAAATATGAAAAAAAACCGATCAAATTCCGCGTACTGCAAAAGAACACAGATAACGGGTTTCCCGTGATGTTGCTTGACAGTGATATTTGTTTATTCACATCCGATATCGATAGGGAATCAAGTCAATGGGGCAGAAGCGAGCTTAGGACATATCTTAATGGGGAATTCCTTAACCGTACGTTTAATGAAGTTGAACGGAATTATCTGACCAATTGTATGTTCGGTTCATCTACCCTATTTACATCAGGATCATATGAAGAATGGGCATTCAAATCAACTGTATCTTGTACAGACAGGGTGTTTCTTCTTGATACCGCTGATGTCTTGAATCCGGCATTCGGATATTCAGCCGATGCCGGCTGGACGAAAAAATCAGGTGTTTGGGATTATTCAGACATTGAAAATCATACTGTTACCAACCGTATAAAAGAAGGCAGCAGAAATGGCTGGTTACTGCGCAGCAATGGCGGCGGAAGAGTGGAAAATGACGGTACCCTTCATACTAATGGCACCTGGGAAGCCGGTGTTGCACCCGCAATTTGTCTCAATCACGATAATGTACTGTTTTCGACTTCACTTGCATCGAATGAAAAAGAATTCAAATTGACATTGTATGACAGCAGAATAAAGATCAAAACTTCATGGAAAGGTTGGTTTAATGATAAAGGAGAAGTGCAGTTCACATATGAAATATCAGATGAATTAGATGATTATTATGCTCATTCTCCGGCCGGTGCACCTCAGCCTGAAACAGGAGTCGCAACACGTGTATCTGTTCTTATTCTCGACAAAGAATATTCGTTTCGCAATGAGAATAATTCCCGGATACTCTTCTATGATGAATTGAACGGTACATTTGAAAGGAACGGCAAAGGCACATTTAAGATCCCCGATTCACTCGATCTGAAAGACTGGGGATCAGGATATTATGTCTATATAATTGCCGAAGACATCAACGGTGAGAAAGAAACTGATTTTGCCAGTTATCCTGTTGAGCTATATCCACCTGCGGACGGATGGTACATTGGTGCTGATAATCAGTATTACTATTATGATATAGTCAGTAAATCACTGAAAAAAGGCTGGTTTGATATTGACGGCTGCACATATTATTTAGATCCTTCCACGGGTGCCATGAAGACCGGATGGCACCAGATCGATAACATCTGGTATTATTTCAGATCCTATGGCGCAATGGCAACAGACTGGCAGTATACCGGCAACGGCTGGTATTACTTCGGCGACAACGGCCATCTGCATACAGGCTGGCAGAAGATCGAAGGCAAGTGGTATTACTTTGTAAGTACCGGCGCGATGCAGACAGGCTGGCAGAAGATAGACGGAGCGTGGTATTTCTTTAATTCTTCAGGAGTAATGTCTACAGACTGGAAAAAGATAGACGGCATCTGGTACTACTTCGGTTCTAACGGCAAGATGGCCACCGGATGGAAAAAGATAAACGGAGTCTACTATTTCTTCAAGTCTGACGGAACCATGGCCGAAAACGAATACTGCGGCGGTTACTGGCTCGATGCAGGCGGCGCCTGGACATATAAGTACAAAGCATCCTGGAAGAAGGATTCCAAGGGTTGGTGGTACGGCGATGATTCAGGGTGGTATGCAAAGAACCGCACACTGAAGATCGACGGCAAGAATTACAACTTCGATACTTCGGGCTACTGTACAAATCCTAACGGTGACTAAGGTTATCCGGCTGTCTTAAGGAAATCCTTTACGGCTTTTGAGAACTCGTGCGGCGCATCTGCCTGAACGTTGTGATTGGCATTTTCGATCAGCTTGTAATCAGCACCGATAAGAGAAGCATATTCGGTCATGGTCACGTATGAACAGGACCAGTCGTCTGATCCTGAAATGAAGTAAACGGGGACCTGATAACCGTTTTGCTCTCTGAGATCTATTGTCTGGCATGTATCGACAAGATCGCCTGCAAGATTATCAAAGATCTCCATATCAGAATCTTTGAGCAGCCATTTGAAGTCATCAGATGCAAGATACGGGGATTCAAAAGCCTGAAGGAGCACAATATTCGTATTCATGCGGTTGTGATACCCGCTGCAGTATTTGAATGCAGCGTTGTAATTATAATACGAAGGGTCTTCAAGATAATTATTGTACGCAAGCTTCATATATGATGTGTCGTCGCCCTGAGCTTCCGCTTTTGCAAGCGCATCGTCATAGCATGTTTTAAGCGATGCCCCGGCATTTACAAACTGGCCTGCGCCGATATAGGCCAAGACTTTTTCAGGGTGATCGAAAACATATCTTGAACCTAATACCGTTCCGTAAGAGTGCCCCAAGATTATTATCTTTTCACAGCCGAATCTTTCGCAGAGATAATCAGTCAGGACATCAAGGTCATCTAATGCCTGTTCAAATGAGACTGTGGAATTATCCCTGTCCGAATTTGCGAAATAAGTTCTCCCGCATCCCCTCTGGTCCCAGCATACGAAGGTGTAATCATCTAAAAGATCGTTGCTGTAAGCGTAAGTAACCATTGCATCGGGAGATAACGGACCGCCGTGAAGGAACAGGATAACCGGATTGGACTTATCCTTGCCTCTTATAGAGATAAACTGCTTCTGGCCGTTGATATCGATATAAGTCTGTTCGTCGATTCCCTTGTAAGGATCGATGAAGCAGGAAAAATAATTCATGCTTCTCTTCACTATGAAAAAAACGGATATGCCGATAACGATGAATACGGGGACCGCGACCAGGACCTGAACTATCCCGAGAGTGATCTTTGCGCCTTTTTTGCGCCCCGACTTTATTCCTGCCATCTTCCTGTGCTGCATATGAATGCCGATATGGCCGATACCCATGATTACCGCTGCTCCGATCAGGAAGATGTTCGATGCGTAGATTCCAAGAAGGAAGAATGCAATGACCGGGAGCGAGGCGCCTGCTACAGGAAATCCCGCAATGGGCGAATACATGTCGGCAAGTGTTTTCGGGCTCTTGAAGTATCTTATCCAGTAGATCTCATAGAGCACCATCGCAGCGAATGAGAGGATGAGCCAGCCGAGCCAGAGCGAGCCCGGACGGACATTGGTATCCCGGAAGATAAGCGCCAGAACACAAAGCAGGACTTCGCCAGTGCGCTCAAAGACCAGGAGGATCTTATTTTCCTTTTTCTCTTCTTCCTCATAACCCTCAGGTTTGTTCTTTGCCCAGAAACCATTGGGGATAAAGAGCATGGCAAGATAAATAAGACCTACATACGAGAAACCGAATCTGATCATAAGGAATTCTCCCTTGTTTATTCCGAAGGTTATTATAGCAATTCCGTATTCTGAAAACCGTATTTTTGAAAGAAAATCGAGTCCGGTTGCTGTTATACTTTAAAAAGTTCTTCAGGGTGAGAGGACTTTTCATGTCAAAGGGCAATAAGTATTCCATAACATTAAGAGCGTGTTATCTTGCTTTCATTACGCAGGCGATAACGGCGAATCTGGCTCCGCTTCTGTTTTTGAGATTTCATACGGAGTTTGGCATTCCGCTCGGAAAGATTGCCGTTATCCCGATATCGTTTTTCATAACACAATTGATCGTGGATATTATCTGTGCAACGCTAGTGAACAGGATCGGCTACAGAGCTGCAGTGGTATGTTCTGAGGCCTTTGCAGGAATCGGTTTGGTTGGATTATCAACACTGCCTTTTATCCTGCCGGATGCATTTACAGGTATCCTCATAAGTGCAGTCATATATGCTGTAGGATCAGGACTTATCGAAGTGCTCGCGAGTCCGATCGTCGAAGCATGCCCGTTTGAAAACAAGGCTTCAGTAATGAGCATCCTGCATTCATTCTATTGCTGGGGATGTGTCGGTGTTATAGCGTTGTCGAGCCTGTTCTTTGCGGTATTCGGGATAGAACACTGGAGATGGCTGCCCCTTATCTGGGCGATCATTCCTTTTTATAACATTTATAATTTTGCTGTGTGCCCAATCTTGTCCCTGACAGATGACGGCAGGGAGATGGGCATCTGGAAGCTTCTTAAGACACCATTGTTTTTTCCGGGAATCATTCTCATGGTCTGCGCGGGGTCCTCGGAGATTGCGATGGCACAGTGGTTTTCGGCATTTGCAGAGTCAGCTGTCGGCCTGCCGAAAGCGGCAGGAGATCTTGTTGGACCCTGCCTTTTTGCTGTAGCCATGGGTATATGCAGGCTAATATACGGCAAGTTTGGCGAAAAACTCGAACTCACCGGATTTATGCTCGGATCAGGAGTTCTGTGCCTTATGTGTTATTTTACCGCATCACTTTCCGGATCTCCGGTAATCTGTCTTATCGGCTGCATAGCATGTGGTTTTTCTGTCGGCATCATGTGGCCCGGTACCATCAGTATCATGTCTAAAGCACTCCCGAAAGGAGGTACTGCCATGTTTGCTCTGCTTGCCATGGCAGGCGATCTCGGAGGGGCAATAGGTCCGGGTATTGTGGGATTTTTCGCTCAAACAAATAATGATGACATAAAGAAAGGAATGCTGGCAGGAGCAGTATTCCCTCTGGTGCTGACAATATCGGTTGCAGCGATAATGATAAAAACCCGCAAAGAGCGTAAAAATAAGGGTTAACAAATGACTTTTGCCGTGCTAAAATTTCGAACGGGGAGAATCTCCCGATCCCATTGATAAAGTGAGGTGAATACGGTGGACGCTGGTGACAGTTGCGACAAACGAGGGAAACGTGGCCGAAATATCCTTTGTTCCTTAAAGCGCCAGGCGATGACCGTATCGGACCTTAAGGACTAAATGATATATCGTCTCCTCTGTT
>JAIKWL010000020.1 GCA_024684815.1 Saccharofermentans sp.
TCCAAGGAGAACGAGCCTGACATCTACAATGCGATCAAGAGAAATGCTCTTCTTGAGAACGTTACAGTTGATGCTGAAGGCAAGATCGATTTCGCTGATAAGTCAGTTACAGAGAACACACGTGTTTCCTATCCTATCGACCACATCGAGAAGATCGCTAAGAACGTTAACCAGATCTCTTCCGGCCCTGCAGCTGAGAACGTAATCTTCCTTTCTGCAGACGCTTTCGGCGTACTCCCTCCTGTATCTATCCTCACACCTGAGCAGACACAGTATTACTTCCTCTCAGGCTTCACAGCTAAGCTTGCCGGTACAGAGCGTGGAATCACAGAGCCTACACCTACATTCTCCGCTTGCTTTGGTCAGGCATTCCTTGAGCTCCACCCTACAAAGTATGCTGAAGAGCTCGTAAAGAAGATGGAGAAGTCCGGCGCTAAGGCTTACCTCGTTAACACAGGCTGGAACGGCACAGGCAAGAGAATCTCCATCCCTGATACACGTGGAATCATCGATGCTATCCTCGACGGCTCCATCAAGGATGCTCCTACAAAGAAGATCCCTTACTTCGATTTCGAAGTACCTACAGAACTTCCGGGCGTATCCACAGAGATCCTCGATCCCCGTGACACATATGCTGATGCAGCTGAGTGGGATGCTAAGGCTAAGGATCTTGCAGGAAGATTCACCAAGAACTTCGCTAAGTATGAGACAAACGAAGCCGGCAAGGCTCTCGTTGAGGCTGGTCCTAAGCTCTGATAATTTAAGAGTTGAACCTAAAACTTATGAGACTGTCCATTCGGGCAGTCTCTTTTTTTGATTTCGGATCATCCTGTCTGAAGTCACCTTCTAATCACCCGGAAAAGAATTCATCACAAATTCCGGTTTTAACTCAGTTTGTGATGAATTATTCGAGAATATTCATCACAAAACACCATAAACAATGAATTTGTGATGAATCACTATCCATTGCAAATATCTCTGCCTCATGTAAAACTATGGATATTAATTAATAAAAGGGGGATAAACATGAAGATCACCAGTTACATATTAGCCGGTACCACACTTACTGTTACTATGGCATTTGCAGGCGGAGCCGTCATGGCGGACGAAGACCACTTCAAAGATATCGTCTTCGGAGAGAGCGTACATATAGAGATCACAGCCTCAGAAGGCCGGGTTTATTATACGTACAGATTTATTCCTAAGGCAGAAGGCAGATACACGATAACTGTCGATGATTACGATGAGGACATCGATGATGTACTTGTCTTTATCTCAGACCCGCAATTGTCGGAAGAGATTGATTATATTGATTATATATTGCCTGAAGAGTATGGATCCCTTTCAATGGAGGTCAATCTCGAAAAGGGCAAGGCTTACGCTATCATTGCTACCAAAGACGGTGTTACCACTTCCACCGATTACTCATTTTCCATTAACGGATATAAGGGTGAAGGAAATCCTTTGAGCACCGGCTGGTGGCAGAACGAGAACGGCTGGCTCTACAACGATGAAGACGGCAATATGGTCTTCTCCGATTGGGCTAAGATTGGCGGCTGCTGGTATTTCTTCGATAACACCGGATATATGCAGACAGGTTTCTTCTACTACGGTGGCAATAACTATTACCTTAGAAACAACGGTGCCATGGCAACGGGCTGGATGAAGATCGAAGATAAGTGGTATTACTTTGATGAGCATGGCAAGATGGCTACGGGCTGGAAAAAGATAAGCGGCAAGTGGTATTGCTTCGAAAATACAGGTGAGATGAAGTGCAACGAGAAATATTATGAAAATTATAAATGGTATTATTTTAATCCTTCCGGAGAAATGGTAACCGGTTGGTACCATGTCCCCAACGGTGCTAATTTCAACTGGTTTTACTTTAACGCTGACGGATCTGCAGCTACAGGCTGGAAGAAAGTCGATGGAGCATGGTATTACTTCTCAAACTACGGCATAATGCAGACCGGCTGGTTAGAGCAGGATGACCATCTTTATTATTTACAGGATTCCGGCGCGATGACGACCGGTTGGTTCCATGAAATAAACATGTACTGGTACTATTTCACCGAAGACGGCTCTGCTGCTACAGGCTGGAAGCAGATCTCCGGCAAATGGTATCTCTTCAATAAAGGAAGCGGCAAAATGGTTACCGGATGGCATTATGTTTATGAAAACGGAAAACAGACTTCATATTATCTGATGGACTCCGGCGAGATGGCTCAGGGGTGGTGCAAGATCAATAATGACTGGTATTACTTTGAACCTTCAGGCGTTATGGTAACCGGAACAAGGGTTATCGGCGGAAAGACATATGAATTCTACGATTCCGGAGTCTGCAAGAATCCGTAACATCAGATAAAGAACAGGATTAATCACAAGGGCTGTCTCAAACACATATGAGGCAGCCTTTGTTCTAATGTTATATCTATCTCATTTTTTGCATGTTTATTTGTTAATGTCAGAATCCCCGAAAATTTTCCAGACAAATCAATAAATATCTTACTGACATTTAATATCTTCTTAAAAGTTTGGCCTTTTGTTTGTGCTATATTAAAAATATCTTAAAACTTTTTGATTAACGGGATTTGGATCATGAAGAGAACATCTGACATCAGAGTCATAAGAACTCAGAAATCATTATTGGAAGCTCTTGAAGTGCTTATCAGGACAAAGAAATTATCCTGCATTTCAATTACCGAGCTTTGCTCTGAAGCAGGCATAAACCGCAACACTTTTTATTATCATTACAATAATATCTATGAACTGCTCGATGAACATAAACAGTTAATGATCAATGAGATGAACAGTGTTCTTGATGACCAGAAGACACCGAGCAAAGAGACTTTGATCAATCTTTGCAAGTGCATAAGAAAACATCCTGTTTTTCTTAATATCCTTCTCTCCCCTAACTGTGATATTGATTATTTCAATGACATCTTCGAACTGGCAGCAAAAAAGACCAGTGTCTTCGTAAATCCTCCAAGAGCGATAACTTCAAAAAGAGACATCATGACCTGTTACTACTGCAATGCCGGATGTAATGCTGTTATCCGCTCATGGATCTCCTCAGGCATGAAGGAATCCCCGGAAGAGATCGCGGATATAATCTCACAGTCATCGAGGAAAGGACCTATCACAGTACTATTCCCCAGTGCCTGACCAATAATTTAACTAAAAAATTACGGGTTGTCTCAAATGAGGCAACCCGTTCTACATTATTCAAAAAGCACTCAGTCGTCGTTATTTGCAAAATTCCAGAACATCATGATCAGGACCAGCACTGCAGAAAACAGCAGCATAAAGAATCCCGGTCCGTCTTCAATACTGTAGTTATACTCGCCCTTTAAGGATAATGTCTGCATCATTTTACCTGTAAGCTGAATTACGGATTTGGCACTCTCCTTGTTGATCGAAGAGTAGATCACAGCATATATCGATACACCGACATTTATCAAAGAAGTAATGATATAACCCTTCTTCAAGCCCACAAAAGTAAAGCCAATTATCAAAATGTCCAATACGAGAATAGCTATCCCGTAATAAGACGGCATCATGGAGATAGCTCCATCCTCTACCGTCTCGCCGTTCAGCTGCACATAATAAAACGGCAGGAACACTGACACGCCCGAGAACACGCAGGCGATCATCAAAAAGATCTTCCTTACATTCATATTTAATCCTCCCTTTTCCATGTAAAAGATTATTGATAAATAGGATATCATTATTCTCTATATTCGAAAAGAGGGATTGAAAAACAAAAGCCCTCAAACCAAAAGGTCAGAGGGCTCGTTATCAATTCAAAATGATCTTAAAAGAATTACGCAGTAACGATCTTATTGGCATTCTCAAGGCTGTGTCTCTCGACTGCCTCTTCCCTCATCTTATACTTGAGGATCTTACCTGCAGCATTCATCGGGAAGCCGTCAACAAAGTCAACATATCTCGGAACCTTGTGCTTAGCCATGTGATCCATGACAAATTGCTTGATCTCCTCTTCGGATGACTCTTCGCCGGGCTTTAATACAACTGCAGCAAGGATCTCTTCGCCGTAGTCAGCATCAGGAACACCGATTACCTGAACATCAGAGATCTTGGGATGTGTATAGAGGAAGTCCTCGATCTCCTTGGGGTAGATGTTCTCACCGCCACGGATGATCATGTCCTTGATACGTCCGGTGATCTTATAGTATCCGTCTTCAGGTCTCTTAAGAGCCAGGTCGCCTGAGTGGAGCCAGCCGTCTTCATCGATGGCAGCAGCAGTTGCTTCGGGCATTTTGTAGTAACCCTTCATGATGTTGTAGCCCCTAGCGCAGAACTCGCCCGGAACACCGTCAGGCAGTTCCTCGCCTGTCTCGGGATCAACGATCTTGGTCTCGACGCCAAAGATGGAAGGTCCTACGGTATTAACTCTCTGCTCGATGGTATCAGTTGTCTTGCTCATAGTCGTAGCAGGAGAAGCTTCTGTCTGACCGTATGTGATAACGATCTCAGGCATATGCATCTTCTCAATAACTTCTTCCATAGTCTTGATCGGACAAGGAGATCCTGCCATAATGCCAGTTCTCATGTGCGAGAAGTCTGTCTTGGGGAAGTTCTCATGACCGAGCATTGCAATGAACATAGTAGGAACACCGTGGAAGCAAGTGATCTTCTCCTGGTTGATGCAGTTAAGGCCCTTACGGGGCGAGAATGCCGTGATAGGAGACATCGTAACAGCATGTGTTACTGAAGCTGTCATTGCGAGTACCATGCCGAAGCAATGGAACATGGGAACCTGGATCATCATGCGGTCAAAGGATGACAGATCCATGCAGTCGCCGATAGCCTTACCGTTATTAACGACATTGTAGTGAGTGAGCATAACGCCTTTTGGGAATCCCGTCGTGCCTGAAGTGTACTGCATATTGCAGACATCGTTCTTATCGATCGTTCTGCGGATCTTCTCAACATCGCTGACATTAACAGTCTCAGCAAGAGAAGAAAGCTCATCCCAATGGAAACATCCGGGAACGTGGGATTCACAGGTGATAACGTTCTTTAATACAGGAAGTCTTGCAGCTTCGAGCTTACCGGGCTCTGAATCCTTAAGTTCGGGACAGATATCATTAATGATCTTGATATAGTCGGAATCCTTATACTTGTCGATCATGACAAGTGTGCATGTATCGGACTGTCTGAGCAGATACTCGATCTCATGGATCTTGTAAGCCGTATTAACAGTTACGAGAACGCAGCCGATCTTTGTTGCGGCCCAGAATGTCAGATACCACTGGGGAACGTTGGTTGCCCAGATGGCAATGTGGTCTCCCTTCTTACAGCCCATTGCAAGGAATGCACGGGCAAGATTATCAACATCATCTCTGAATTCGGGATATGTTCTTATATAGTCTAATTCCGTATATCTGAAAGCATACTGGTTCGGGAACAGTTCGCAGATCTTATCAAGTACATCCGGGAATGTCAGATCGATCAATGTCTCTTTGGGCCAGGGATAGTAGCCTGTTCCTCTGTTGTCTGTCTGAAGTTCCGTCTTTTTTGCGGGACGGTATGACTCCATGTAATTTGCAAACTGAGGGATAACGATACCTGCGGAATCCAGATCTTTGGACCATCTGTAGACCCACTCGAGGGATACATAGCCTAAGTAATCGATAGACTGGAGAGCATCGAACATCTCCTTTAACGGCATGTCGCCTGTACCCATAAGCTTATAAGATACTTTGCCGTCGACCATTACTGAGTCTTTAACATGAACGTGCTTGATATATTCGCCGAGATTATTGACCGTATCAACGGGAGACTCGCCCATAAAACGGTAAGGATGGTGCATATCCCAGAGGGCAGCAGCTTTCCTTGAACCGATTGCATCAAGTACTTTCTTAAGACGCTTTGTGTCAGCATAAACACCGTTTGTCTCAAGGAGCAATGTGACATTCATCTCCTCAGCGTAAGGGATGAGCTCTTTCATAATGGATATAACGACTTCATCGTCTATCTCGCCTGAAGGTGCGGGATTGCGGTCACCCAGAACACGGATATAAGATGTGCCGAGCTTATTTGCAAGTTCGATATAAGCTCTTATCTCGGCAACTGCCTTATCTTTGGTCTCCATGTTGTTTACAGGCTCACCGGATGAAAGACAAGGGATAGCAAGCTTTAATTCCTTGAGCTTGGCAACAGTCTTGGGAAGATTTGCTTCAGTAAAAGGCGGAGCTTTGACTGAGAATATATCCTGGCCTAAGCCTCTGATCTCAATACCGTTGAAATTGAAGTCTTTGGCCATTGAGTAGATGTCCTGCCACGAAAAGTCCGGACATGCGAGTGTAGAAAAGCAAGTTAACATAGTAATTCCCTCTTTATTAATTATGTAACCCAGAGATTATATAGGTTTACGGAGTTTTTGTAAAATTTACGCGTGATTTTTGGCATACGCAAAGCCGGACAATTAAATATGGCTGCTTAGCAGCCTAGTGTAAGTCGGAGGGTAAGGAGTACAGCAGAAGAAACGCCAAGTATGACGCCTGTATCAGATAAAATACTGTTCTTCTCTGTCTTCATATAATTCCTTATATATAAACTTGCGAGATATTAAGAAAACGCAATAACGTAATTATATATATTTTGACCGCCTAAGCAAGTATAAATTTCAGATGAGGGGCAAAAACCCTTGATCTCGGAATTAAGAGAATCGGCAAGTTCCTTATCTTCGATCCTGTCGGCAAAGATCATTACGGATTCGGTATCACCGGCATTAGGTACTGTCGGGATGAACTTCATAAGGCATGTCTTAAGATCCGGATCGGCAGCCGTGATGACATCATCATCAACAACACCGATATAATCGCCGGCATCGACTTTGACAGAGTTATAGACACCGCTCTTGTCGGCTTTAGCGATAAATCCTGTATGAACGCCTTCCAAAGCTTTGTTCATGGTCTTCTCTATCTCTTCATATGTAGACGAGGGGTCAATAAGAGAAAGAGCGATATATCCCTCTGCCATTGATGCGGTAGGTACGATATGTATAACGGAATCTTTGAAGACTTCCTTTACTTTTTCAGCCGTCATGACGATATTCTTATTATTCGGAAGCAGAATGATATGCTTGGCGGAAGCTTTTTTACAGGATTCTGTAAGAGACTTGACGGAAAGGTTATCCGACTGCCCTCCCCTTGCGATCTCTGCTACGCCCATCTCCTTAAAGAGATGCTCGAATCCGTCACCGTCTGCAACAGCTACGATAGCAACATCTTTAACGTTGGCTACGAAGCTCTCGTGATGCTGGACGGTCATGTTCTCTATCTTGAGCTTAATGAACTCGCCGAACTTATGGAAATAAGCCATAACCGACTCAGGCTTTAAAGTATGGATATGGATCTTGACCTGACTTCCTTCACGTACAAGAACAAGGGAATTACCGAAGTCTCTCATATCGTATCTTACGAGCTCTTCATTAAAACCGTCGACCTTGTCTTCATCGATCTGGACGATCAGTTCAGTACAGTAACCGAATTCGGCAAGACCTTCGCCGCCGGCAGCAGAAGCACCGGAAGATATGGAAGCAACGGAAGCAAATTCAGACAGATCAATGCTGAACGATTCATCCAAAGCTTCGAGCATACCTGTTACAAGACATACGAAGCCCATGGCGCCGCTGTCTAACACGTTATATTCCTTGAGGACAGGCAAAAGCTCGGGCGTATGCTTCAAAGATTCGGAAGCGCCCTCCACAACGAGCTTCATGAATTCTTCAACAGTTGTATCTTCATCAAGATTATCTTCGGCATTTTCCTGAGCCTCACGGCAGACCGTAAGGAATGTGCCTTCAACAGGCTCTGCAACGGAATTATAAGCATTCTCGGTACCAGACAGGAAAGCGGCATAAAGAGATCCTGCATCGACCTGGTCGAAATCCTTAAAGGCTTTAAGGAAACCCTTGAGCCACTGGGATAAGATTACACCGGAATTGCCCTGTGAATTCATCAGAGCACCTGTATAAAGTGCATCGAAGTCAGAAGATTCGAGATCCCTGTCGCCTATCTCCATGAGGACATTAAGAACGCCACCCATGGTTTTATCCATATTAGTTCCCGTATCACCGTCAGGGATAGGGAAAACATTCATGTTATTTAATTCCTGCTTATTATCGAGGATCTTCTTGGCACCGCCAATGAGCATCTTCTTGATAACTGATAATTCCATTTAATCTATTCTCTTCCTAATATTATTTATTCAAAAACAAAGATCACATCTGTTCGCTCTTTGATCTTCCTTTATAGTTAACGACCAGAGTTCCGGGGCCTGCCGATAATCCGACGATCGCGCCCATGACATACTTCTTGATATCGGACTTCGGGATCTTTTTCCGAAGTTCCATCTCAAGTTCATCCGCATCGAAGAAACAGTCCGCATGACCGATCCAGATAGTCTGCTTATCAGGCTCTACTATGTATTCCGCAACACGGTCGGCCATAGCGGAGATCGAAGATCTTCTGCCCTTCGCCTTAGTGACGGCAAGGTTCTGACCTTTGATATCACTTATAAGTATCGGCTTCACAGCAAAAAGGTTACCGAAGAAAGCCGATGACCCGGTTACTCTTCCCGCGTCTTTCAGATATGTCAGAGTATCGACAGTAATGCAGGAATTATAGAAAAGCTTATTGTTCTCTATCCATTCCTCACACTCTTCAATGGACTTGCCCTGATCTCTCATTTTTGCAACGTCTATAGCCATAGTGCCTAATGACATGCCGCTGTTAAGAGAATCGATGCAGATGATCTTCCTGTCAGGGAATTCCTTCTTGAGCTGATCACGGACACCGTAAGATGTCTTTACCGAATTGGTGAGAGCTGAAGAACATGACAGGAAAAGGATATCTTTTCCTGCAGAAAGGTGTGATCTGAACAGGCTGTCATATTTCTTCTCGGACACATGATAAGTCTTATATCTGACGCCTTTACGCATTGACTCATAAAAATCATGAGCTCCGATCTGATCCCAGTCAAGTGAAGCTGCATAGTCCTTGTTGCCATCGGTAAAATCTATCTTAAGATAATCGATGGAGTACTGCTGTCTGATATCAAATGTCAGATCAGATGTCGAATCCGTAATTACGTCAAAAGATGCCATAAGACTTATCCTCCGTAATTAATGAAGTCAGTTACTGCCTTATCATATTGTTCAAGATTTCTGATCCTTAAGTGCGAATGAGCGCCCTCGTCAAACCAGACCATCTGTTTTCTCTTAGATCCGCTGGCCTCGTTGATCTTATCGAAATACTTGGGAAGTGAAGATACATCCTGTCTTCCGCAGATCATGAGCTGTGGAACTTCTACATTTCTTATAGCTTTAATAGGAGTGTTCGAAAATATATCGATCCCTGCATATTTCTCAAACAAAAGGCCCATCTGCAGACAAACGGGGAAAGTCGGCTTTCCGAGATTCTTTGTTCTCTGCTTTAAAACGTTATAGAACGATATGAACGGACCTTCAAGAACGATGGCATCAACATAAGGATTATGTTCGGAAGCCACATAGATAGCCGCAACAGAACCGATGCAGATGCCGTGAATGACAAAGTGATCGATACCGAACTGTTCATGAACAGCCTTAAGCCATGAATCCACATCCCTGCCCTCGAGCATTCCTGCGCCGGTATACATGCCTTCGCTCAGGCCCGCTGCTCTGGGATCGACAACGATAATGTTAAAGTTGTTCTTCTGATAAAGATCTGCAAAGTAATAGCAGTACTTGCAGGTCTCTGCCCTTCCTGCCATTATGAGGCACGCTCTGTCATATCCGAAGTCGAAATATTCACCCTTCATCTTAAGGCCGTCAAAAGAAGTCATCTCGATCTCTTTCATGTAGGGAGCGTTCTCATTACCCCACTTCATTCCGGTCTCGAACATAACAGTATGTTCCGGATTGTCTGGAGCGCTGTTGCCTCTTGCCCATTTATCGGAAGATTCGCGGATGAACATATTGGCATACTGCTTTTTTGCTATCTTCATGCAGAAGACCCACATGAAGATAAAGCCGCCAATAAGGATGACTGCAAAAAAACAGATAACAGCAATAAGAATAATTCCGCTAACGTTAACAGTATTCATTATAACTTGGACTTAATGTCTTCTAAGATCTTTGTCTCTTCAACAAGACCTTCGGAGATCTCCTTACCCATGTAGAAAGCAACTACCATACCCGGGCCGATCGAAGAACCGTTAGCCATATTAACTGTTGTGGGAATGATCTCTTCGGGATTGAACTCCTCACGGATGAGCTCCTGAAGCTGGAGCCACTGAGCCTTACGGAATGTGTGGGATACGAAGATCCTCTTGGGGTTAGGCTCGATAGTAGCCTTCATGTACTCGATCATGGCAGCAAAGAGCTTCTTATAGCCTGTAACCTTAGTGATGATCTGGTTCATACCGTCACGGTTGAACTCGGCAATAGGCTTGATATTGATCAAAGAACCCATGAATGCGGATACGTTGGAGCATCTTCCCATCTTTGCGAGGAACTTAAGGTCATCAACAGTACCTGTCTGGTGGCATCTGTGCTTATTGTCCTCAAGCCACTGGGCAACCTCATCAATGGACTTGCCTGCCTTCTTCAGGTCACCTGCATAAGAGCAAAGGAGACCGTCAGCTCCGGAATAACGGAGTGAGTCGACTACGATGATCTTTCTGTCAGGATACTTCTCCTGAAGGTTGGAAGCTGCCTTACGGCAGAGGTCATATGTATTTGAAAGAGCGTGGGACAAAGAGATATTGAGGATGTCCTTACCCTGCTTTAAGTATTTCTCAAAAAACGCTTCCTGAACTTCAATGTTCTTGATACCTGTCGTATACATTGAATCCTTGGACATTGATGTATAGAAATCCTGAGGCGAAATATTCTCCCAGTCAAGCGTTGAATCTTCGGTGTGTCCGTCCGGGAATGTAATATTTCCGGGAAGATAATCATCGATACCGAATCTTTCTCTTAAGTCCTTTGTAAGGTCTGTTGAGCTGTCTGTGAGAATTACATAATCAGCCATGTTCTTTTCTCCTTATATTAATAATAATTTTGAAGACTATTCATTAAAAAACAACCGAATCACATTACCGGTCTGCTCAATCCTTTTTTCCCCCATTTTTAGCACTTCTGACTTCCTCGATCTCAGCACTGATCTTTGCAAGATTTTCCTTCATTTCAGCTCTTATCTTGCGGATGTAGCTGTTCATCTGAGGCTTAGTCTCCGAGATGGCCTGACGCTTAAGTTTATATATCGCTTCACGCATCATCTCATTGGCTTTTTCGTACGACTCATTATCTGTTACAAGACCTGCTTTGTCAAATTCCAAAGGGTCTCCGACAACGAACAGAGTAGGCTTGAACAGCTTATATGAAGTATGGATATAAACCGGAACAACCGGTCTGTGTGTATATATCGACAACATCGCAGGACCTTTCTGAAATTCGATCAGTTCATCGTCATAGTTCATATGCCCTTCCGGGAATATGATGAACGGCTCATGTTCCTTAAGGCCGTTTATCATGATCTTCAATGCATTCCAGTCAAATCCCGATCTGTCTAAAAGTACACATCCCATCGTCTTCTCAAAGAATCCCCAGGATTTATTAACTTCGGCAACATCCTTTGCAGCAAGGCTCCTGCAGTAAACTCTGCGGAAGACATAATAGAGCAAAGCAGAATCGATCCACCATGAGTGATTGCCGACAATAACCATTCCCTTGTCCATATACCTCGTGCCTCTGGCAAGGTCTCCTCCGTAGGATATCTTTGGTCTCATAAGGATCTTTATACCGGGGATTGCAGTATACTTCATAAACACATAAAGGAATGACGCATACTTCGGGCGCTTTAACTTCTTACCGTCAGCGATCATAAAGTTATTGAGATAAAACTGGCGGTATGTCTCAGTCCTTGCCTGAAGATCAGATGTAAAAACATTCGCTCTGTCAGATAAGCTCTCCAGATCTTCACGGCACATATAGGTATCAGGATACATAAGGCTTCCGACAAAGATAAGATCACGCTTGCCGGGTCCTATCCTTCCGTTATGGAACACCGGAACGATAGGAGCTCCCGAGCTTAAGGATATCAGTGCGGCTGCCTGCTTATATTCCAGGAGCTTTCCTTCCGTCTCGATATGGCCTTCAGGAAAGATCAGTATGTTATGGCCTTTATTGAGTACTTCAACAGCTTTGTTGACTGCATCCATATTGCCTGTCACAGAATCCACCCTGATTACACCCATCGCCTTAAGGAAGAAAGTTAATACAGGGTTATATGCGTAGAACTGAGCTCCGACAAGGACATATTTCCTCCTGCCGGGGAAAGCCAGAAGAGCTTCAATATAATCAAGAAAACTCGTATGGTTCATCGATATGATGACAGGACCCTTATACTTCTCCTTCTTATCCTTGCGAAGATAGATCTTCTTTATCGGGAAAAGGATCAGAGCAGGGATTATGCTGTTAAGGATAAGGAACCATCTTACAAGAAACATTTATTTTGACTCCTTAATCTGTTCGATCAGATAATCGGCAATAGCCATGGGCGTGATAAGAGGAGTCTCTGTCATGTTGATCTGTTTTCCGCAGACTTCAGACACCTTTGACAGCAGTTCAACATACTGCATCGAATCACCGCCGAGAGATATAAAGTTGGAGGTCTCTGATATCTCAGAACGGTCTACGCCGAGTACTTCAGCAAATACGTCACAGACTTTGCCAATGAGCTCGGTATATTCTGCGCTTCTCGTGCGGGATACTTCCTCATCAGTAGGGCGCTCCAATAATGTGGCAAACAAAGCACCGCTCTCAAGTTTTGAAGCCAGCGATTTACGGTCTATGCCTTTAAAGTTCTCCGGCATGGCACCGATCAGGTTTACAACCTTTACCGGTCTTTCTGACATTGTAAGAGCATCTATCGAATTATATACTCCCTTTACAGATGACGCCTTCTCATATGCTCCCATCGTTCCGTCGTCAGCCAAGACAAGCACCATCTCTTTTTCAGGAGCACCAAGAATCGATGCATATATCATCGCTTCCTGCGTAAAAGCACCCTTGTTGATATGAGACTCTATCTGTTCGGGTGAGATATTCTCACCGTTAGGTCCTATGATGACATCATCCATACGGCCGACAATATGAAGCCTTCCTGTTGAATCGATATCGACGAGATCGTTTGTCGGATAGTAATCTTCGGCAAACTCGGTGAACTTGCCGTCAACATAAATACCGTTCATAGAGTGATCCTTTGGAATAAGGAGTTCACCCTTATCGCTTAACTTATAAGCGACATTGCTGAATATCTTTCCCGTGCTCGTACCGCATCTGAACCGGGACTTTCTTGAAAGCTCGACACAGAGGACACCGCATTCGGTAAGGCCGTATCCGGAATAGATCGAATACCCCAGACCGTTTAAGACTTCGAGCGTCCTCGGAGCGATAAATCCGCCGCCTGAGATAAGGAAAGTGAGCTTCTCGCCCATGAGCTGTCTTCTTACCTTTTTGAAGATGATCTTTCTTACGATAACAGGTCCCAATAAAGGTAAAACATTCTGCAGTTTATTCGAGAACCGGATCGCCTTATTAAATTTCTCTGTCTTTCCCTGCTTAGCGACTTCACGCTCCAGTGCAGCAACAGTCTTATTCCATACAAGAGGGATCGCAAAGAAGTGGGTAACGCCTACCCTCTTACATACGAACTGGATGCTCTGGGCATCGTACTTGGGAAGGAACACAAAACATCTTCCGAAGAACATGAACCACATCAAAGTGGCGATCAGACCGAATATATGATAGAAAGGCAGGAATGCAAGATTATGGATATCAAGCTTCGCATTGTACTGGATAGACTGGTTTGCCCTGACGATATCTTCACTCATCTCGACCTGAAGACAAATAGTCTTACCGCTGTGCGATATGATCTTGGGCTTTGAAGTCGAACCCGAAGTAATAAGGATTATCTCATCAGCCCAGGAGATCATGGACTTGTCGAACTTAACACCTTTACCTGAATCAAGAAGAGCAGAAACACTGACAGAACGTTCAACCCTGGGATCTTCAGATATAACGAACAAAGGATCCATATCCTTGATGATGTCATTCGTTATTCCGATATTATGGCGCGTATTAAGAAGTATCGGCTTATATCCTGCCTGCAAAAGCCCCCAGAAAATAGCAACCCAGTCAGCTGAATTCTCAAGGAACATTCCGACAAAACGGCTTGTTCCGCCCACCGAAGATGCATATGAATTAACAGACTTTGTGAACTCATCTACTCTTTCATAGAGTTCATAATAAGACATCTGACGGATCTGGCCGTCCTCTATCCATTCACCGAAAGTCTCGCTCGTAAAACGACCCTTAATGATCTTATAGATCGATTCAAATGTCTGCGGAGAATTTTTGAGCGCAGCAATGTTCTCAGTTACGATATTTGAAACCATTATCCCCTGTTATGCCCATACCTTTCTTACCTGATCACACATCTCCAGCAATGAAGCCTGTGCCTGAGGCAAAATACCGAAATAATCCAAGAAAGCATGAGATACACCGCGGTATCTTATATGCTTATTGGGAATGCCAGCTTTATCAAGAAGTCTGGAATAATACTCAGCCTGTATCCTCAAACCGTCGTATTCTGCCGTAAAGACACCGGTATACGGCATGCATGAAAGATCGGCATAGATAGGACTTACATCAGGATTGCACTTAACAGCTTCGTAATTGCCGCCTGAATATCCCATAAGGATAGCCGCCATAAGATCGTTGTTGCCCAAACCGTCTGCACGGCCCAACTGCAGTCTGGAATTTATAAGTTCAGCCTGTGAAGGATCGACATCATACATGTCAAGGTTCCAGTCGTAGAGCTTATCCTGCGAATAAAGATCGACACAGGGATAGAACAATCCGGCATAGCTGATCTTAGCTGAAGTCCTGTTATCGATTATTGCAGCAAGAGCAAGGTTGGCACCTGCCGAATCACCGAACAGACCGATCCTGGTATTGTCAACGCCAAGAGAAGAAGCATTGCAGAATATATAATCTATAGCCCCCAGGATATCCTCAATAGCTGCAGGATAGATATTCTCAGGAGCAAGACTGTACTCGATATTAAAGACTTTGCATCCGAGGTTCTCTGCAACATAACGGCAGGGTTCTTTATAGAACGAGGCATTGGATGCCATGAAAGATCCGCCGTGGATATATACCATTACAGGAAGAACAGAATCAGCAGAAGAAGGTGCATAAGAAAATATCTTAACATTTCTCCCGTTAACAGAAATATCAACAGAAGATTCTGTAATATCAGAAGAACACATATCCATGCAGTAAGTCTTAGTCGTTGCACGAAGACCTTCTACTGAAAACTTCATAGGAACAGACTTCTGGAATGCATAGATAGCGCTTCTGATAAAGAACTCCCTCGGATCCATCTTCCCTGCAAAATCGCCTTCATCAGGAACAGGCTTGATCTCAATAACCTGAGATCCGTTATCTACGGTCTCACCCGAAGACAATATCTTCTCAACCAAATCAAAACTGCACTTCTCCATAACTTAAACCTTTCCCAGTATTCCTGATCTTCCGAATATATAACTGAACAATATTACCACCAAAAGAGCAGCTACGGCACCTAAGAATACGTTCCAGCCCTGATAATAGAACAGGAGCATCAGCAATGTGGCAAGGCAATATTTTATTGAGCATGTTATGTAATAGATGACACTGATCTTCTGTCTGTGCCTTATGCCGGCAGAGAACACATTAAGGACCGCATGCATTGCGGTGACCCATACATAGATACCGATAAGCCAATAAAAGAAATGAGGAATACCGAACCAGACGATAACTGATATCGTCAGAGTATAAAGCGTATAGAGCAATAAAGAGATAAGGCCGTAAGACCATAAAGAACGCTGGATCCTGAATGTATCCTTCAAAGGTCTGAAATGAGTATTCTTGTTGTTATTCTCATAGATGGTCTTGATATCGATACCCGTGACCTTCATACCCTCTTTATGAGCCGTTGCAAGGACATTGAGCTCATATTCATATTTATTTCCGGGAATATCCTGAAGCCACATACAGAGACGCGCCGGAAATCCTCTGAGGCCGGACTGGTTGTCGCGAAGATATACTCCTGTCACGATCGTATAAACAACCTTGGACATGTCATTACCGATCCTTGATTTAATTGGGATCTTCTCGGATAAGTCTCTCATTCCCAGGACGATACCGTCAGTCTTTCTGGTAAGATGAGCAACTCTTTGGATATCTTCTATCGCATGCTGTCCGTCCGAATCGGCAGTTACTATATAATCAACTTCATCAGCAAGTTCATTGCCGATATATTCAAATCCGCGCTTTAAGGCAAAGCCTTTACCCTTATTTATCTGATAACCGACAACATGAGCGTAATTTTCAGCTCTCTTGAAATATTCATTGCATCTTTCAAGGCTTCCGTCATTTACTGCAACGACGACAAATCCGCATTTATTGAGCTCTTCGACAAGACGAAGAAACTTCTCATCAGGATTAAACACCGGCAACAAAACGGCAGTCTTCATCAGAAGATTATCTCAAACCTTTCTCCTAAACCGCAAAGCACGAACGGTTTATAAAATTCAACACGATATTTTACTATAAATATTTAATAAATAAAATAAAATAATAACATCCACCCTATTTGCTAATAAAAACCAATAATGTTAATATCTTTTTATCTTGTACAAATGGAGGATAGAGATATGTTTTGTACTAATTGCGGTTCACAGTTCGAAGAAGGCAATGCTTTCTGCCCTAACTGCGGAACAAAAGTAGAATCTTTCGCACAGCCTGTTGAGACACCTGCACCTGTAGCTCAGCCCATCGCTGAACCCGTACCGTTTGCAGTTCCCGTTGAAGCAGCTCCCGTTCAGGCAGCACCTGTTGAGGCAGCTCCCGTTTATGCAACTCCCGTAGAGGCAGCTCCTGTATATGCAACACCCTATGAACCCGCTCCGGCTCCGGCACCTGCTCCCGCAGCAGCTCCCGTCGTTCCCGTTGCTCCCGTTCAGCCTGTTTATGCAGCTGCACCTGTTGCACCCGTAGCTCCTGTTGCAGACGATCCTGATCTTTCCAAGAATATCCTTATCATGGGTATCGTTGCAGTCGCTACTGCATGCACAGTATGGTTCGGCTTCTTAGGAATCATCTTCGGAATCATCGGACTTAACAAAGCAAAGAAGTTCACCGAACAGTGCGGTCAGATCTTCGGCAAGGCTAAAGTCGGTAAGTACTTATCATTAGGCGGCATGATCGGCGGTATCTGCGTAACAGCATATATTCTTATCTACATCAGTCTTATTGTTGTTACAGTGATCTCAGAATTGAACTGATCTAAGAACTAAAGAATAAAGACAAGACAGGGGTTGTCACTGACAACCCCTGATTTCTTATATTTTGATCAATTCCTTAAAACATTCGGATAACACTTCTGATTTTTCCCATTCGACACTGTTGATCTGATCGTTAATAAATCGGAATACCTTTTCAGGATATTGAATTGCCCAGGTAACGCCTAAATGTGCTTTTAATTTATCTCTTCTTGCGACAAGATATTTCCCGGCATCAGGTTCAATATCTGCAACGAATTCACCTGCTTTTTGAACTATAACAGCATCGTACGGATCTTCGGAAATAGAATCCATCAGTAAAGTTTCCAGTGCGCCCTCATGTTCAGTCGGAATAACGACTAATAATGCTTCGACATTCTCATCAAGATACGGACCTTTATATGTATTGCTGATCCACTGATTATTTATCATGGACTTTATAACAGGTTGGAATATAGATGAAGCATGTGCCTCAACGTCAGTTATTTCTTTATCATCACGGTCAAGAACAACAGCGATCTTAGAGAATGCGGCAGCATCTGTCATAGTACGAAGTATTTTATCTGCAAAGAAAGATTTCATCTTATCTTTGCCGCCGACTCCGCAGATAAGAAGTCTGTCTTCATTCTTCTTATACCAATTTACAGACTCGCCTTTGATCTTATCTTCTATAATTGCAATGTCTTTTGGTTGCTTGCAGTAACTCCATCCTGCAGTTTTAATCAGATAATAGCTTAAAAGGATCGCATCCGTCATACCTTCACATAAAATAAGACTGTTCATAGACGGACCTCAAAACCAAAAGCTTCCCTGTTCTTATAGACTTCACGGCCTGACAGTATCCTTGATAATGAACCTTCAGGTGTTTTCTTTATCGTACAGGCACAGATATCATCTTGATCATTCTGAGAATCATACGCTTGAGTAGCAAGGATACCGTCAATTGCTTCAATGCTGTGAGTTGTAATAAAGACCTGAACATCAAAGGCTTTACTAGCTTTCACTAAGAAACTGAAGATATCATCATAGAATCTTTTATGGATCGAAGTCTCTATTTCATCAATAAGAAGAACTCCGCCGGATGCAGCGGCGATTGCATTGGATATAGACAGCACTTTCTTGATACCGTCACCGTATGAAGATAAGGGCATATCACCAAGAGTTCTGTGCCTTAAATAATCGACGGGGCGGTTTCCGGTATCGCTCTGAAAAATCATCATATCCTCAATATCGGGATCAAAGAGTTTAAGCGCTTCAAGACATACCTTCTTATATTCTTCGTTTCTTATGATCTTATTTATAATGCTCCCCCTTAAATGATCAAAAGGAGAAATATAAACTATGTTTTGAGCATATTTATTAAAAGCATATTTTAATGTTACAAGCGAATACTGATTAACTTGAACAGGGATTTCCGTAACACCCATATATTCAAGTCGGAGCTTTCCGTCAAAAGCATCAACTAACACATCATCACCGGGTACATCCAAGTTTCTATTTCTAAAATACTTAATATCATCGGCATCAAGAAAAACACTGTTCATTGTGCCTGTCAGATCATAAGAGATCCTGTCTCCGTTATAATAACCCGAGACTGCGAGGCGCTTTATTTCATCATCATTTTTAGAGAACATGCAGATAAAATTATCAAATAAAGAATTCGAATTCATATAAGAAAGTGAATCTCTTTGTCTGGCTACCTTATAAAGAATTCCAATATCCGATTTAGGTCTTAAAAGTTGTATGGCTTCGAGTACACTGGTCTTACCGCAATTGTTCATACCTACGATAAGATTAATACGATTGAGATTTTTCAGATTAAGATTAGAGATTCCTCTGTATTTTTCAATATAGATTTCTTCAAAAAAGCCCATTACATCTCCTCCCTATTCTTAAAATCGATAACGAGTCTTGTACCTGTCGCATCAGCGATCTTCTTCAAAGAATCAATAGACGGTTTTGAAATACCTTTCTCTATATTGCTTAAGTTAGCCTGTGTTATACCGGCTTTTTCAGCCAGCTCTTTTTGAGTAAGATGATTCTCACGTCTTATAGAAAGAATAGCTTCGCGTATCTCACCAAAAACATCATAAGACTCAACAGCATCATCAGCTGCATCATTATCCAGTTTGATATTACTTAAATACAGATCCAGATATTTTTGAAAATCGCTCATAAACCATACCTCTCTATGAAAAGACAATAACATACACGGAGAGGATAGTCAACAAATTATTATCGTGCACGATATAGTTTCAGCAATATATATATCGCAGACAATATAAATTAAGAGAAAGCAACATTTTTAGTAGCAACTACATCAACACCGGTTCCCGCGCAATCAGATATCAGAACATCTCCTATAGCAACCGGAGCATTACACGAAGCAGAATTGATCTCAGCCATCACTTCAAATATCTTGGACTTAGGTACAGGCGACGAAGTCTTACAGCTGACACGGTCTACAGAACCGCCTGATACCTTCATTGTAGATGTTACAGTCCTTACAGGAGCAGTGACTTCGGATCTTGCATAGATATCACCGCGCTTGCAGGTATTCCCGGTAACACTAACAACTTCACCGGCTGACAGCGATACAGTGATCCTGCATCCCATTGGGCAATTAATACAGGTAAGTTCTCTTATATCCATATCATCCCTCCGTGATAGCAACAGTTATTTCAGACGGACAGGATTCCAGATCAGATTTCTTCAGTATCACCTGTTCCATCTCACCGGGAGTTATGATCTGTTTCTTTCTTCTCATCTTTACTTCACCGTCAAACAGGACTTCAATAAAAGAATCCTTATAGACATTACCCGATCTGAACCTGATAACAACATTATCAGAAACAACACCAGGTCTTATAAAGGAAGGAACAGTATAGCGGACACCGTTGCCGGTTTTAATGGAAATGACAGAAGAAGAACCGGGATCAGATGAGATAACATATCGTGCAGCAGCCTTGCCTGCACGGGCAGATTCTTCGGATACATAATCCACAAGATCATGAACATGCAGCACATTACCACATGCAAAGATCCCGGGCACTGAAGTCTCAAAGGATTCGTTAACCACCGGTCCGTTTGTTGCAGGATTGATCGCAACATCAGCAGCCCTGGACAGTTCATTCTCCGGTAATAGACCGCAGGATAAAAGCAGCGTGTCACATTCTATCGATGTCTCAGTTCCTTTAATAGGTTTCAATGAAGAATCTACTTCTGCGATTACAACTGATGTAACACGGTCACGTCCTTTGATATCAACAACTGTATGAGATAAAAGCAACGGTATATCAAAGTCGTCCAGACACTGGACTATATTACGCTTCAAGCCTCCTGAATAAGGCATCAGCTCGCAGACAGCCTTTACTTCGGCACCCTCTAAAGTCATTCTTCGTGCCATTATAAGTCCGATATCACCTGAACCCAGGATAACGACTTTTTTACCCGGCATATATCCTTCGATATTTACAAGTCTTTGAGCTGTTCCTGCAGTAAAGATCCCGGCAGGACGAAGCCCGGGGATATTCAAAGCTCCTCTGGGTCTTTCCCTGCATCCCATACAAAGCACTACAGCACCGCAGGATACGGTAAATACACCCTCAGTGCTGTTTACTGCAGTAACAGAACCGGAAGATACAGAAAGCACCATAGTATTAAGCATATATTTAATACCATGCTCAGCTAACTGAGACTCAAATCTGGCAGCATACTCAGGTCCTGTAAGTTCTTCATTAAAAGTATGAAGTCCGAACCCGTTGTGAATGCACTGATTCAATATTCCGCCCAGTTCACTATCACGCTCTAAGATCAGCACGGAAAGCGAAGGTGCTTCAACAGAAGCAGCTATAGCTGCAGCAAGACCGGCAGGACCTCCGCCGACGATAACGATATCAGCTCTCATCTTTGGTCCTCCCGCAAACTATAAATGAATCTCCGCCGCTCTTGGTCACAGCAGATAAAGGAAGACCCAACTCATGCGATAAGATCTCCATTACCCTGGGAGAACAGAATCCCCCCTGACATCTTCCCATCCCTGCGCGGACACGACGTTTTACGCCGTCTAAAGACCGGGCTCCTAAGGGACGCCGGATAGAATCGATTATCTCTCCTTCGGTAACAGTCTCACATCTGCATATGATCTTCCCGTATTCAGGATGCTCGAAGATCAAACGGTCACGTTCAGCATCACTCATTTCAAAAGGTTTCTTAACATCATGGCATATCCCGTTCCATGAAGATTTAACACCAAGTGACAACTTAGCAACAACCAAAGAAGAAATATAATCACCAATAGCAGGACATGCAGTAAGCCCGGGTGATTCGATCCCTACACAGTCAAAGAATCCCGGACAATCAGATACTTCACCAAGAATAAAATCTCCGCCTGTTTCATGAGCACGAAGCCCGGAAAAACAGGTAATAACCTGCTTTAACGGCACACCGGTAACATTACGCCCTGAACCTTCAATTACAGCAGAAATGCCTTCGGCAGTAACAGGAGCTTCATCCTTGCAATCAGAATCAATAGCAGTAGGTCCGACAAGTATATTCCCGTGAACTGTCGGAGTAACCAGTATTCCCTTTCCCATAGCAGTAGGCTGAGGAAAGATAACATGTGAGACAAAACCGGAACAGGATCTGTCCAGAAGGAGATAATCACCTCGCCTGGGAATGATCTCAAGCTTATCTCCGGATACCATATTGTGTATCTCATCTGCATGGCAGCCAGCAGCATTTACAACAACTGAACAACTATATGAACAAGCAGCTGTCGTTACATTAAACCCACCGAAACCACCAGAAACAGCCAACACAGGACTGTTAAAGACAAACTCCACGCCGTTCTGACATGCGCATTCAGCTAATCCGATATTAAGTCTGAACGGACAGATAATGCCAGCAGTCGGAGCATAAAGAGCACAGACTACAGAATCAGATATATTAGGTTCGAGAGAACGAACCGTATCACTTGAAAGGATCTGAAGATCCGGCACACCATTGGCAAGTCCTCTTTCATACAGCGAAGAGATTCCTGAACTTTCAGTCTCATCCGTACAGACAACCAACGAACCTATGCGCTTGAACGGAATATCGAGTTCCTCACAAAGGGAAGTCATCAGATCATTGCCCAAAACATTCATCCTGGCTTTCAGTGTTCCGGGTTTTGCATCGTAACCGGCATGAACAATACCGCTGTTGGCCTTGGATGTTCCGCAGCAAACATCTTCATCCTTCTCCAGGACAAGAACGCTGCAATTAAAACGAGACAAAGATCTTGCAATGGCACACCCTGTCACCCCGGCGCCTATTATGATTATGTCGTAATTTACATCCATGAAACTCACTCCACGAACAAAAAAGAACTATTTTGTGCAGTTATCAAACTTGAAATGTTTCAGCTTTGCAAATGTATTCCAAAAATCGATTCTATGATAATCAAACAGGAATTCAGGAAAACAGCTTAATACAAATACACTGTTCCTGTCTTGTTTTATCTCCACAACTTTATCAAATATACTCTCAGGATTTATTATATCCCTATATAACTCATAAGACAGATCAGCAAGATCAAATAAGCATTTGATTCTCAAAACAAATACGGCAAGAACCTCGCTCCATTCAGAAATATTAAAATGGACTCTGGCTTTCGGGTTACCATCAGTTGAAATCCTCTTATAATCACCCACCTGGTCCAAAGGTATGTAACATTCGGTAAAAGACTGGCACATCATGGGAATATAATCATACAGGGCTTCAACCATAGGATAACTCAAGTACATCTTTCCGTATTCAGTCTCATTATTAAAGAATGAAAGCAATGTTTTGACTATATCATCTGCCGTTAATTCACTTGCCCATGGTACATTTTTCTGGTGAGTATCATAGTCAAAGAACAAATATACTTCATCAATTTCATCTCTTGAAATACCTTCTAATATCTTTTGAGCAGACGGTACTTTGTCTCTTAATAATTCTACAACATCCGTATCAAAATCATCTTCTTTCAATGATTTATAAAGCATATAAATATTTTGAGCTGCTGGCAGATTTATGATCTTTGCCTGAAAACGTCCGGTTGAAAAGAAACATTTGGTCATGTAATTTACAAAGCGGAAATCTCTTACTTCGCCTTCAACAATAAATAATTTAACCGGATTATTCATTAAAAGAACCCGCCTTATACATCTTCTGAAGATTATGAGCGCGGCGCAATTCCTTATCGGTCAATTGATCAAAGGATCTGATCTTATTGTCTGCTATCCTGAAATAAGCATCAGGTCTTAACAATTCATTTGATATCAAGTCCGTATTATGAGAAGACAAAAAGACCTGTGTATCCTTTATCGACCGGACAAGCCTTACAATCTCCTGAGACAATTCAAAATGATAAAAAGCATCATACTCATCGATATAAACAAATGAGGCTTTGCTCATGACCAGATACCAATAATAGAAAATTACCAAAGATCTTGTTCCCGTCGATGCAACCGATGCAAAAGGAACCGTTCCGTTTCCAAATCTGCAGTGTAACTCTTTACTGCCACTGACAGGATCATCAACAACCACAAGGTTATAATCCAAACCCTGTGTTTTTAGAAAAGCTTCAAACTCTTTGATTTTGCCTTCATTGATTATTCCTTGTGAACATCTGATACGGCCAATCAGCATACCTTGATATCTGTTCTGATCAAGAGAATAAAACATGAGCATTTTATCAACAAAAGATGTAAATGCTCTAAAAGCCTTATTCTCTTCCGTTTCTTTCAAAAGAGCATTACTCTTAACATATTTAACTCTGGAAAGTGTTTCAGCTTCATCAGTGAAAGCGGAATCAAGCTGCAGGTTTTGTGCTCCTTCAAGGCTTGTATAACCTTGTTTCAAGGAATAATCATAATTCAGAACTTCTTTGCCGTTAATAAGCAAAGACTCATAAGTTAAAACCAAAGGTGCGGTTTTACTGTATCTGTAAACAACTTCAACACCGTCAAAATTAAAACAATACTCAAAATCGGCGGTCGGCTTTTTTGAATTAAGATTCAGATAATTATCATATTTATCCAAACTGCGCTGCTTATCCGTCAGATGAAGAATAATATCAAAGATAGCCAAAGCAAGATTGGATTTGCCGCTGCCGTTTATTCCAAAAACTATACCTTTAGCAATGCAGCCACCACGGACGACTTCTGTATTGAACTCATAATTAGAAGCACTGTCCAAGGAAAAAGTAACTGTATTCTCAAAATTCTTAAAATTAGTAACCGTAAATCTCTTTAACATTGACATCACCTCCACTTCTAATTCGAATTATATTAATGGAAAAACAGATAGTCAACGTCTCCCGTAGTTTTTTTACGGAAGCAACGAACAATTCCTTCGGAACATAAAAAAGAATCAACAATAGTTTGGAGAAAAATCTTCCCTCCCGCGCTTCGCTTGGGGCGCCGATCGTGACTTGATAAGGCGTGACTTATCAAGTCACGCCCGGCAAAATCAGAAACACTTCTTATCGTGCAGTTGCTTGCAGTCAGCTATCTTCCCGCACTTATAGCACACTTCGTTGACACATCTGTCAGAAGCAAAGAACTCTCGGATATTAGCAAGAGTAGTATCGGCAATATTAGACAGTGCCTCATTTGTAAGGAACGCCTGATGTGATGTAACGATAACATTAGGCATGGATATGAGCCTTGCAAGTACATCATCATTAACTATATGGTTGGAATAATCGTGGAAGAATATATTGGATTCCTCCTCATATACATCAAGACATGCAGCGCCTATCTTACGGGATTTGATCCCATCAACGAGAGCCTCAGTATCGATAAGAGCTCCACGGGACGTGTTTATTATCACCACACCCTTCTTCATCTGATCGATAGTAGCAGCATTGATCATATGCCTGTTCTCATCAGTCAACGGGCAATGCAAAGATATAATGTCACTACGGGACCAAAGAGATTCCAAGGATACATACTCTATACCGGAATCAGCTGCCGGGAACTTATCATAAGCTATTACATTCATTCCGAATCCGCGGCAGATATCAATAAAGATACGGCCGATCTTACCTGTTCCTATAACACCTACAGTCTTTCCGTGAAGATCAAAACCGGTAAGTCCGTCCAGACTGAAATTGAAATCCTTTGTACGGATATAAGCCTTATGGATACGGCGGATAGATGTCAAAAGCATAGCCATTGCATGCTCGGCAACCGCATAAGGCGAATAAGCAGGCACACGAACAACATGTATCTTGCCATAAGCATATTCGACATCCACATTGTTATATCCTGCACACCGCAAAGCAATAAGCCTTATCCCCATTGAACAGAGCTTATCTATAACAAACGAATCTATCTCGTCATTTACAAATACACATACGACATCACAGCCTTCAGCCAGCTTATACGTATCCGGTGTAAGCCGTGTCTCCAAAAACCGTATAGAAAACTCACCTGACACATTCGCAGCTTCAAACGACTGCCTGTCATATTCCTTTGCATCAAAGAAAGCTATCTTTAATTGATTCATATAAAATCCCCAATCTATTATCAATTAAACAGATTATATCCTAACAATTATAAACCGCTTAAATATTCCATGAAATTCTGCTTGTTCTCCAAAGCGGTCGTTGTAGGTCTGCCAAGGTCATCTCTGGCTCCTATAGAACACTTCACTTCGATCAAAGACAGACAATTGCGTGCCTTTGCTGATTCAAGTTCAAGATCAAGAGAATCAAACGAATCCACAGAAACAGCATACGGATATCCGCAGGCTTTGGCTACACCGACAACATCTATCTGTCCGGCTACAGTAGGCATACCGCCGACAGTTTCGTGCGCACTGTTGTTAATAACGATATGAATCAGATTAGAGGGCTTGTTAGCGCCAATAACTGCCATAGAACCCATATGCATAAGCGCAGCACCGTCACCGTCAATACACCAGATGCGGGTATCAGGCTTATTGAATGCGATTCCGAGTGCGATTGAGGATGAATGCCCCATTGATCCTACGGTAAGGAAATCATACTGATGTCCCTGCCCGTTAGCTTCCCTTATCTCAAACAATTCACGTGAAGCTTTACCCGTAGTTGATACGATGGGATCCGTACCGGAAGCAGATACTATATATTTTATGATCTCTTCACGCAGCATCAAACACTCATTGCTGTAATCCACAACCGGAGCATCACTTAATGCACCCTTACGAATTACGAACGCAACACTCTTGCCTGAAGAAAGAACAGCACGGAAATCCAGCATAACAGAAGAGAGTTCTTCCTCAGAAGTCTCTTTGCCAACGACAAAACTCTTTATATCCATATCTTCAAGAAGTTTTAAAGTAACTTCACCCTGATAGATATGCTGCGGTTCATCATGAATCCCCGGCTCTCCTCTCCAGCCTATAACGAAGATAACGGGAATTGCATAGACTTTATCGTTTAAAAGGCTTGCAACGGGATTGATAATATTTCCCTCACCTGAATTCTGCATGTATACGACAGGAACCTTTCCGGTTGCCAGGTGATAACCTGCAGCAAGCGCCGTACAGTTACCCTCATTAGCTGCAATAACGTGATGAGCAGAGTCTATTCCATACTTAGCCATAAGATAATTGCATAGAGCTTTGAGCTGGGAATCGGGAACTCCCGTAAAGAAATCAGCGCCTAATATATCAACAAAACTTTGAACCTTCATAAATAAACTCCTACAGGTCAAACATTTAATATCTTGCAGTAAAGAGATCTTATAGTCTCATCATCAAGCTTAACGGGATGGTTTTTAAGCCTTACAGGGTTAACCGAGGAACAAAGGATATCTAATTCCGAAGAATCAGCAAAAGGAACACGTAGGGAAAGAGAATCAAATAAAGCGCCAAGCTTATCACAAGCTTCCTCTACACTCGAAGAACCCATAGAAATAGCAATTGATCTGAATACAGACTTCAGATAATCAACTCCGCGAGGATCGATACATTCAATAGAATCGATATTCTTTACCATCCAGGGAAATAATACCCTATCGCACAATATAGCCGCATGACCGTGTGCAACTCCATATAACGAAGTGATCTTATAGCACATGGCATGACCGGCAGTTGTCTGAGTTATATTGATGGCCTTTCCGGCATTATATGCTGCATCGAGCATTCCTGAAAACGAGGAAGGATCACCATTCAGATAACCGGAAAGATTCGACATTATTCCGTTTATTGCAGCAATTGAATACGATTTGCTTTCGTCATTGCTGTTGACACTCCAGAAAGATTCAATAGCGTGACACAGAGCATCCATTGCAGTTGCTTTCTTCTGATAATCAGGCAATGTCTCAAGACACGAAGGATCGTGAAGTACAACAGAAGGAATTATCGATTCACTCGTTATACTCTGCTTATCCCCTTCATAGTATATGACCGCATATCTGGTTGCTTCAGAACCTGTACCTGCCGTCGTAGGCATCGCCAGAAAAGGAATTGAGTTAGGAACAACAGTCTGCTTCAGGAAAGATCCGGATTCACCGGAGCCAGGCATGTTCGAATAGAGCTTAATGCACTTTGCAACGTCAAGAGAAGATCCTCCGCCTATTGCAAAGATCGCATCACAGCAATTATCACGGAAAACCCTGACACCGGAAACAACACTGTCATATACGGGATTGGCACAAAAGTCAGAGAAGCGCACGAATTTAACACCGGACTTCTCCAAATCAGAAATCTTCAAACTTATAGAAGGCAGAAAAGAGATTGATTCATCGCATACCAAAAGGATACACGACTTATCCTTTACCCACATATCGAGACCGGAGTAATCAATTATCTTCTGCACCATATCACAGTTCTTCCGGTATTAGATTGATTATCTCTTTGATGCTCATGCACTTCTCATCGCACTCCTTGGCACGGTGATTCTCAAGGATAGTCTTGGCGGCATCTAGCATTGCAGGGAATCCGGTCCTTGTGAGCTGGTTGGCATATATGATTATATTAGCTCCCATTTCCTTCCATTCACTCTCATATACAGTATTAAATGAAGTAGGAACAAGAACGATAGGAGTCTTCTGATCTTTAGCCCTAAAAGACCTTATAAATTCAATAATCTCGTCAGGTTCAGTCTTCCTGCTGTGTATCATGATCGCATCGGCACCAGCCCCAACATAAGCAAAAGCTCGAGTCAGAGCATCTTCCATACCCTGCTCCAGGATAAGGCTCTCAATACGGGCACAGATCATGAAATCATTGGTCTTCTGAGCAGCCTTCCCTGCCCTGATCTTTGCTGAGAAGTTCTCAATAGTATCCTGTGTCTGCTTAACTTCAGTACCAAATAAGGAATTCTTCTTAAGTCCTGTCTTATCCTCAATGATCACCATTGAGACGCCCATTCTCTCAAGAGTCCTGACTGTATAGACAAAATGCTCGGTAAGTCCGCCTGTATCACCGTCGAATATGATCGGCTTGGTCGTAACTTCCATTATGTCATCTATAGTACGGAAACGTGATGTCATGTCGACAAGTTCGATGTCCGGCTTTCCCTTGGCAGTCGAATCACAAAGAGAAGACAGCCACATACCGTCAAACTGATGCGTTCCGCCGTCAGCATATACACAAGTCTTCTCAACGATAAGACCGGTAATACCGCTGTGAGCCTCCATAATCGTAACAAAACCCTTCATATCAAGAAGTTTTCTTAACCTGGCTCTTCTCATATCAGGCAGCGACAACTGTGCTCTGAAAGAATCTTCAATCTGCTTATACTTAAGATCAGACGAATAAGGGAACTCGACAAGCTTTCCGCCGTAGCTTTCAAGGACACTTATGACCTCTTTACGGATTGAAGACTGTATTCCTGTTACCCAGTTATCGCCGTGAACAACATAATCAGGCTTATAGAGCAAAAGATTATCCTTATAAGATAACGTCTTCTGGGATACTACCTTGTATACTCCGGAGATATTCTCAAACATGGTCTTTCTTTCAGATTCAGGAATCAGAGGATATCTCTTAAAATCAGCAACGGCTTCATCTGAAAGAACACCTACAATAATCTTACCCAGCCTAGATGCTTTCTTAATAATATTAAAATGTCCGCCGTGAATAATATCCGTAGAAAAGCAGATATATACGGTACGGGATTCGATCTTCTTTAATTCTTCACGAACATGTGCAAGATCTTCAGGATTATCTATCTCCGAACACAAAAGCGATTCAACATCAAGAGCCGATATATTGCAAGCTCCGTTAAGCTCATTCAATGCATTCTCAGCATAAACACCGGTATTCCCTGCCTCGCAGAACTCGGATATCTTATCAAGCCATAAAGACCAGTCAGGCAATTGAAGCTTATACAAAGCCTGGGCAGCCATTGCATCATCAAAGATGTCAACGCCAACCTGCATAATCATTCCAGAAGAAATACGAGCCTTAAAATCCTTATCAGGCAAAGGAAGCGTAGATGACACAGTCATACAGCTGCCATCATATGCTAACACCTTATCCAATACACTATTCTCAAATACAAGATCGCCGTGCATCAGGATGATGTCATCATCAAGATACTCTCGGGCACAATAAATACTGTAGATATAATTCGTAGAAGCGTATAAGGGGTTATTTACAAATGTAAAAGAAAGCGGCAGTTCCAGAGAATTACAATAATCGATCAATACGGAATCAAAATACCCGGTAGTCATGACAACTTCCTTGATCCCGCAGTCACATAACTGCTTCAACTGCCTTGAAAGTATCGTCTCCGTCGCAGAGATCTCAGTCATGCATTTAGGACGTTCAGATGTCAAATATCCCATCCTATGCCCTAATCCGGAATTCAAGATAAGCGCTTTCACTTTTTGATCCCCCCAAATAATCTAATATTCATTATAATCCAAAGAATGCTCTATCCTATACCTAGCTTCTTCAACAACTCATACCTTTCTTTACTTCTATCAAGATCGCCCTTAAGCTGTTTTTTGTTACGACCGGTTTTGAAACCTTGCTTAGCATATCGGAATATCTGATAAAACCAACAAAAAGGTTTAAGCCAGTGATGTTTATGATAGACTTTCCAATTATGTTCGCCTGCATGTTGGAGCCAACGAAAAAGGCCTATTTTTCTGAGATTAGTGCTAACAGCTTCTACTGCGTGACCTTTTTCATTCTTTCGTCCGAAATTTCCTGAAGACAAAATGCATGACATTAACTGTTCACATAGACTTTCATCAGCAGAGCTACACCATGTTATTGTCATTGGAAGTCCAATATAAATCTGGCACATACGGGTAATAGTAATAGCAAGTTTATCCATTCCCTTCTCTTCAACAACCTGTTTGAAATGTGAAAACCAAAAATCATCATCTAAATTACGATAAACATACATCATCCAATCAACGACGTGACGAAGGCCAACAGCAGATTCAAGGTGTCTTCTGAAATGATCTAGCAACACTAAACCGTTTGCAAGTTTAGGAAGAATAGGGAATTCATGATTATCAACTGATACAATCTCTCGGGAGTTTAACCCGTTGATTACAAAGTTTTCAATATCAATTTCTTCAAAATGACTGAAATGATGATGAACTTCAAACTCTTGCCCGTTTTTTCTGAAATGACAATGCCTGCCATTATCCTCACCGACAATATAACCCTTGTCTGACATTATTTTCTTTGTTTTAGAATAAAGATCCTGCGGCATAAGAAGATCAATATCTCCCATCATACGAAGTGAAGGCTCTTTATAACTTATTGCAGATGCATTTCCCTTCAAAATTACAAATGAAATACCAGAATCATCAAGAATACTTTTTAATTCATCCTGAGCATGACAATAACGAATATAAGAAGCTTTCTGTCGGTACTGAGCTTCAATCCACTTAGAATTAGAAAACTCAACTGGAATATAAGAAGCAACAGGACTTAGTACGGACTGCAAGGAAGCTTCGTTATATAAAGCATCCATATCAACACTATCCCATTTGATATTATCATCAATACCAAATTGGGATTTCTTTAATAAACTGAGTAAAACTTGTTCTTCCGGCTTCATAAACACATTTTACACCACAATAATATAATTCTTATAAAATAAAACATTCATGGTGAATAGCCACGGTTTTATGTGAACAATCTATATTCTCATAGTTAGCAAAACAGTATACGATAAACAAAAAGAACACTTTAACGCTGAGATGTTAGTATTGCTAACACAACGCACAATAATTTGACTTATATATTATTTTAGTGTTATTCTACATCTATTCAAAATACGGAGACAAATATGAAAGCTTTATCACTAGAACTTCTTGCTCAAACTGTATCAAATAAACGAAAAGAGAAGAAAATAACACAACTTGAATTAAGTAAATCTACAGGTATAAATAGAGCTCTTATATCTCTAATAGAGAACAAGGAATTCACACCTTCTGCCAATCAGTTAATGGCACTGTCTACGATTTTGGATTTCAAGATTGATTCTGTCTTTACTGATCCAGCCAAAACTATGTCTGAACCTACTAAAAGTTATAAGATTGCCGTAGCCGGCACAGGTTATGTAGGTCTTTCCTTGTCTGTATTATTAGCTCAACACAACAAAGTAACAGCTGTAGATATTATCCAGGAAAAAGTAGATAAACTTAATAACTACATTCCCCCTATTCAGGATGATTATATAGAGAAATATCTAAAAGAATCCAAAGAAGGCAAGCGCGAATTATCTCTTAAAGCTACAACTGATGCTAAATCAGCATATCAAATTGCTGACTTCATTATTGTCGCTGCCCCGACAAACTACGATCCTCAAAAGAACTTCTTTGATTGCTCTGCCGTTGAAAGTGTTCTTAATCTCATTAAAGAATCTACTTCTAATAATCCCGTTAAACCAACGATTGTAATTAAATCCACAATTCCTGTTGGCTATACAAAACATATAAGATCAAAACTTAATATGGATAACATCATATTCAGCCCGGAGTTTCTCAGAGAATCTAAAGCTCTCTATGATAACCTCTATCCCAGCCGCATAATTGTAGGTTGCGATGAGAAAACAAGCGAGAAAGCTCATATATTTGCTTCACTTCTCCAGCAAGGAGCAATTAAAGAAGATATTGAAACTCTATTCATGGGTTACACCGAAGCGGAGGCAACTAAACTATTCGTTAATACTTATCTTGCACTTAGAGTATCTTATTTCAATGAATTAGACACTTACGCTGAAATAAAAGATCTTAATACTGCTGACATCATAAAAGGTGTATGCCTTGATCCACGCGTTGGCGATTACTATAACAATCCTTCCTTTGGTTATGGTGGTTATTGCTTGCCTAAGGACACAAAGCAATTACTCGCCAACTATCAGGATGTTCCTGAGAACCTGATCCAGGCAATCGTAGAAAGCAATAAAACACGTAAAGACTTTATTGCCGACAGAGTTCTTGAGATGGCCGGAGCCTATAGTTATTCAAATAACAAATATGACAAAAACAAAGAGAAAGAAATTGTAGTCGGTGTATATCGTTTAACTATGAAGTCTAATTCCGATAACTTCCGCCAGAGTTCTATTCAAGGCGTTATGAAGCGTATTAAAGCAAAAGGGGCTACAGTTATTATCTACGAACCCACACTAGAGAATGGCAGCACATTCTTTGGATCTAAAGTAGTTAATGATATAAAGAAGTTTAAGAAGAAATGCGCATGCATCATAGCCAATCGATATGATCCTATTCTAGATGACGTTGAAGATAAGGTCTATACAAGAGATTTATTTAGAAGAGATTAAAACCAAGGAGATAAAATCATGAAGATCACAGTAGCTGGTGTCGGATACGTAGGACTTTCACTTGCAGTATTGCTTGCTCAAAAACATGAAGTAACTGCAATAACAACCACTGAAGCAAAAGCAGAAAAACTCAATAAATTCATCTCCCCTATTCAGGACGATGAGATCGAGCGATTCTTCAAAGAAACCCGTGAAGGAAGCAGAAAGCTTAATCTTCATACGACTACTGACAAGGCAGCTGCCTATGGAAACGCTGAGCTCGTAATCATCGCTACTCCAACAAATTACGACGATGAGAATCACTTCTTCGATACTTCAGCTGTAGAAGATGCAATAGAGTGGACGCTAAAAGTTAACCCCAATGTTCTTATGGTTATAAAGTCAACAATTCCTGTTGGTTATACAGAATCGGTTAAAGCTAAGTATGGTATAAAGAACATCATCTTCTCCCCTGAATTCTTAAGGGAATCTAAAGCACTTTACGATAACCTCCACCCGTCTCGAATTGTAGTCGGATGTGATGACGACCAGAAAAAAGAAGCTCAGATGTTTGCGGATCTCCTTCTTGAAGGTGCCAGAATTGAGGAAAAAAGATCCGGGCAGGAACCACAGAACATTCCCATTTTTCTTGCTCATCTCACAGAAGCTGAAGCAATCAAACTCTTTGCTAATACTTACTTAGCTGTTCGAGTATCGTATTTTAATGAGCTTGATACATATGCTCAGACTAAGGGGCTTGACACACAAATGATTATTGACGGTGTTTGTATGGATCCCCGTATTGGTAGCCATTACAACAACCCTTCATTTGGTTATGGCGGATACTGTTTACCTAAAGACACCAAACAGCTCCTTGCAAACTACAAAGATGTACCTCAGACAATGATTGAAGCAGTTGTTAAGTCAAATACTGTACGCAAAGATTTTATAGCCGATCAGATTATCAAGAAGAATCCTAAAACTGTCGGTGTTTATAGAGTAAGCGCTTAATAATATGGTGCCTACCTCTCACGCCTATGCTGTGAGATAATTAATTTTTGAATTTCTTACGGATTTCAGGAGAACACGGTGTCAGAGCTTCAAGCATTTCCGGATCTTTACGCCAGTCTTCGGTCGGCATAACGGTAAACAGATATTCAAGATAATCGCGTACGTTTATACCGTTGGCCTTGG
>JAIKWL010000027.1 GCA_024684815.1 Saccharofermentans sp.
GTAGTATTTCCTCGTGATTTAAAGTAATATTCAGTTGAGCCATGTACTTAACCTCCTTGATTTTTTGTCGCAATTAAAATTATACAAGGTTAAGCCACTTGGCTCTTTATTTTGAATTTACACAATTATATGGGCACGGCGGGAATTTACGTAAATCTGAACGCTTTTTTTAAGATTTGCGTACAATTTACGTTCGCCTGTTTCACTGGCGTGATGCTTCGGAGATAGCAAAGTGAAAGTGCGTAAATCAGAACCTAAATCAAGCTCAGAGGGTTCTCTTTTACGCACTATAACAATACTCATCACGAAAAACGCACGGGAGTGAAGTGGTCTAAATGTTTGAGACGATTATCAGCTGTTTGAAAACACACCGCCAAATCCCGGTTTATCTTAGTCGTTTAACCGTCAAAATCAGATGAATATGTTAGTGCTTCCGTTGATAAATACCGGTTATTTCACCAACTGCCAAAACGTGTCCGTCCATCTCTCTTATTAAGTCTTTTTTCTTACTGTTCGTATCCAATTGAAGCACTGTATCAAGAGCATATAGATTAAATCTATATCTGTGTTTCCCGTTGAATGGCGGTTTAGGGCCTCTGTAAACATGCTTTCCATACCCGATCCCTTGCTCTATATGAATTGGTTTATCAAGTACCGATCCTTTTTGCAGTGCTCCGGGAATGATATCCGTACAAGGAATATTCCACGCTATCCAATGATTGAATTCAGGGAAAACAGGATGATCCAGATCATTTAAGATAATTGCAATAGAGACGGTCCCTTCCGGAATACATTCAATCTTGATTTCCGGTGATACATCTTTTCCATAACCTGAACAATCATCCGGTATCCAGTCATTGTTATTAAACATGGGTGATGAAATCTTTAATTCATTCATACTGTCTTATAATCTCTCCCATAAAACTATATTTATTTCCAGGATATTTACAGTTTCCCGATCAGTCCGAATCAGTATTGATTCCCCATTTATGTAATTTCTCTATGAGAGAAGCCGGGGCATCGTGATACATATTGAATACAATACGTTTCAAGTTAGGAAATTGTTTTATTTCCTGTTCGGAAATGTCAGTTACATCAAACATTTTTCCGTCTTCAAAGTATTCATCATAATCCAGCCATTGGGGATTGATATTATAATACACATCCAGTTCTTCTCCGTTAAAAAGAGAATCGATTTCTTTAGCCATTGATCGTGGGATCTTTAATGATTGAAAATAATCATTAGCATTTTGAATATGTTTTTCTAATCTGGAAATCGCTTCTTTTTCTGAGATATCATCTAAATCCTGATTATTCTCAAAGAATTGATCTCCTCCGAGATACTCCGGAGTTAATATCTTCTTTTCGTACATCAGCACTTGAATTACCAGCAATTTAAACTGGTAATTATCAAACTTTAAGAATTCTTCATTATCCTGCACTTTTTTCTTTCCGAAAATATTAAGGAATCCCACTTGTATATACCTCGTAAAATTTAGATAACATATCATAATTATACATCTTCTGATTTCCTCATATTCTTACGGAATACTAATGCGAATGATGCCCCGGCATCTGTTGATCAAATATAGACGATCTTCGCTCACTTGACTGTATTACAGCGGTCAGATAGAATATGGCTAATCTAAATTAGCCGTATGGTGGCGGGGATATTATGAATACAAAAGAGAAGATCTTAGACGAAGCCTTAACCTTATTCTCTGAGAAAGGATATGCCAATGTATTCGTCGGCGACATTGCCGACAGGGTTGGCATCAAGGCTCCGTCTCTTTATAAGCATTACAAAAATAAAAAGGCGATATTTGATGCGATAATCGATGAGATGAACAGAAGGTTCACTGAGCAGGCAAAGGCACTACAGATCAACGGAACTGATGCTGAGGCCGATGCCGAGATCTACAGGAATCTTTCAGAAGATAAACTCCTTAAGTTGGGACGCGAACTTTTCCTGTATTACCTTCACGACGATTACACCAGAAGATTCCGTAAGATGCTGACAATAGAGCAGTTCCACGATAAGGAACTTGCAAAAGTGTATTCCAGGCTCTATGTCGATGATCCTCTTTCATATCAGGGAATGCTTCTGGGTCTGATGGTATCTGCCGGTGTTCTTAAGACTGATAATGTCGATATCATGACACTGCATTTTTATGCGCCGATCTACTATCTTCTGACCATTTGCGACAGGGAGCCTGAAAGGGAAGAACAGTCACTGAAGATGCTTGATGAACACATACGACAGTTTGACCGTCTATACGGCAGAGAGAGCTGATCAGGAAATATCTGATAAATTACTTCTTTGTAAGTCCCTTAAGTATTTCAATATATTCCGAAGTAAGATGAGAAGGGTGGATGGAGTTAGGAAGGATATATCCGATTTCCATATAGTCGTCAACTTTCAGTTTCTTGGCAATGATATTCGGACCGTTGAGCTCCTCATTTATGACGCCGCTGCATATCGTATATCCGTTAAGACCGATCAGCATGTTGAATAATGTCGCACGGTCAAGTACAACAAGTTCCTTGTCGCAGTCAACAGTGCTTAAGATCTCTTCCGAGAAATAAAACGAATTATGGCTGCCCTGTTCATAGGATAGCCTTGGATATGGTTTTAGGTCTTCTAATGTAAGATACCTTTTCTTTGCAAGAGGAGAATTCTTGCCGATGAACACATGCGGTTCGGCCTTAAAAAGGGGATTAAACGACAGATTGTTGTCTCGCAAAGTCTTCATGATGACTTCTTCATTAAACTTATTCAGATAAAGGATCCCTATCTCGCTCCTGAGATGGGAAACATCATCAATGATGTTGAACGTCTGTGTCTCGCGCATGTGGAACTCGTACTTGTCAGCCCCGCTCCTTTTAAGTAGTTCTACAAAGGCTTCGACAGCAAAGGAGTAGTGCTGTGCGGATACGAAGAACTTGAGCTTTCCGGATCCTTTGCCTTTGTAGCGTTCTTCAATCAGCGTGGTCTGGTCCAGGACCTGTCTTGCGTATCCGAGGAATTCCTCGCCTTCAGAGGTCAGCTTGATTCCCTTATTTGATCTCATGAAGAGCGTGATTTTGTATTCATTCTCAAGTTCCCTGATGGCGGATGTAAGGCTCGGCTGGGCGATAAAGAGTTTCTTTGCCGCGCTCGTGATATTGCCTTCTTCTGCTACAGTGACCACATATTGAAGCTGTTTGTATGTCATGAGGATCCACTCCGTTCAAATAGATTGCATTTGCATTTTATCACTCGCCATAGATTAAATCTATTGACAACCGAAGAATATATGTATTTTACCTACTTAACCGGTGGGCTTATACTCGCAATCATAAAACAGCAATTCTCACGGGAGGAATACACATATGAAAACATCAGTTATCGGTTATCCGAGAATAGGTAAGGACAGAGAACTCAAATTTGTTTCAGAGAAGTTCTTCAACGGCGAAATAAGTGAAGCAGAACTTCTTGAAGTTGCGAAAAACATAAGAAAAACAGATCTTCTCAAGCAGAAGGAGGCCGGCATCTCTTATATATCTTCCAATGATTTCTCTTTTTATGACAATGTCCTCGATACGGCATTCCTGTTTAACATTATCCCTCAAAGATATAAGGATCTCGGACTTTCTGAACTTGAGACATACTTTGCAATGGCAAGAGGTTATCAGGGTGATAAGGGCAACGTTAAGGCTCTTGCTATGAAGAAGTGGTTTAATACAAATTACCACTATCTTGTACCGGAGATCGATGACGATACGGATATAAGTCTTACCGGAAAAAAGCCTGTCGCAGAATATGTCGAGGCAAGAAATCTCGGCGTTGATACAAAAGTTTCTGTTGTAGGTCCTTTCACATTCTTAAAGCTCGCTAAGTTCACGGGTAAAAAGAATATCTCCGATGTATCTTCAATCCTTACAGGTGAATATATCAAGCTCATCTCAAATCTCACATCCAAGGGTGCTGAGGTCATTGAACTTGACGAGCCTTATCTAGTAAGAGATCTTGATCAATCTGATATCGATCTGTTCAAGGAGATCTATTCTTCAATTCTCGAAAACAAGAGCGGCGCAAAGATATTACTCCAGACGTATTTCGGTGACGTAAGAGATATCTATCAAGAACTGATAAAGCTTGACTTCGATCTTATCGGTCTTGATTTTGTTGAAGGAAGAAAGACATCAGAACTTGTTAAGACATACGGATTCCCTACGGACAAGCTCCTTGTTGCAGGACTTGTAAACGGAAAGAATATCTGGAGAAACGACTATAAGAAGACTCTTTCGGTATTAGATGAGATCGGAACTGATAACGTGGTTCTCGGAACATCATGTTCTCTTCTTCATGTTCCTTACACTCTTGAAAATGAGACAAAGCTCTCTGACGATTATAAAAAGCATTTTGCTTTCGCAGAAGAGAAGCTTACAGAGCTCGGTGAGATTGCATCTTTAGCAGGAACCGATTATGAAAGCCGCGATCTGTTTAAGAATAATCAGGAGCTTTTCAAGGGCAGAAAAGACAGCGAGGACAAGGACGTTCAGGCTAAGGTGGCAGCGATCACCGATGCCGATTATGTAAGGCTTCCTGTTTTCGAAGAAAGAGAAAAGATCCAAAAAGAAATATTAAATCTCCCGTTGTTCCCGACAACAACTATCGGTTCCTTCCCTCAGACGCAGGACGTAAGAAAGAACAGACAGGAATTCAAGAAAGGACTGAAATCCAAAGAAGAGTATGTCGAGTTCAATAAGAAAAAGATCGCCGAGTGCATAAAGCTCCAGGAGGAGATCGGTCTTGATGTTATCGTTCACGGTGAGTTCGAGCGTAACGACATGGTCGAGTATTTCGGAGAGCATCTGAACGGTTATCTCTTTACGGAGAAAGCATGGGTACAGTCCTATGGCACAAGAAACGTTAAGCCGCCGATCATCTGGGGTGACGTATCAAGAAGAGAACCCATCACGGTCGAGTGGTCAAAGTTTGCGAAGTCATGCACTGACAAGCCTGTTAAGGGAATGCTCACAGGTCCTGTTACGATCCTTAACTGGTCATTCCCCAGAGAGGACATCTCCATTAAAGAGAGCATCCTCCAGATCGCTCTTGCAATAAGAGATGAGGTTCTTGATCTTGAGGCTAACGGCATCAACATCATTCAGATAGATGAGGCCGCGCTCCGCGAGAAACTGCCTTTGCGCAAGTCCGACTGGTACAGCGAATACTTAGACTTTGCTATTCCTGCTTTCAGACTCGTTCACAGCAAAGTAAAGCCGGAGACACAGATCCACACCCATATGTGCTACAGCGAATTCACAGACATCATCCCCGCAATCGATGCAATGGATGCAGATGTCATCACTTTCGAAGCTTCACGTTCGGATCTTCAGATCCTTGATTCGCTCAAGGAGAATAACTTCAAGACCGAGGTCGGCCCGGGCGTTTACGATATCCACAGCCCCCGTGTTCCTTCTGTTGAAGAGATCGTTAATGCATTAACAAAGATGAGAGCAAAGATCGAAGATTCAAAGCTCTGGGTCAATCCCGACTGCGGTCTTAAGACAAGAGGAAACGAAGAAACAATAAAGAGCCTTACAAATCTTGTAGCGGCTGCTAAACAGATCAGAGGATAAGAGATGAAAGTATCACAGGTTTACAACTCGAAAAGAAGTCTCTCTTTTGAGATCTTTCCTCCGAAGAAAGATACCGAATTAGAGAGCATCGACGAGACGCTCGCAATCCTGGCTGAACTTAAGCCTGACTTCATCAGCGTAACGTTCGGAGCAGGCGGATCATCCAATTGCAACCGTACGATCGAGCTTGCCAAAAAGATCAAGTATGAATACGGCATTGAGCCTGTGGTACACCTTACCTGTTTGCATTATGACAGGAATGAGATCGACGAGTTCGCACGCGTGCTTCGTTCCGAAGGCATAGAGAACATCCTGGCGCTCCGCGGTGACCCGAACCCGAACGCCTGCGCCAAGGATGATTTCAAGCACTCGTCCGATCTCATCTCCTATCTTAAGAACGGCAATGATTTCTGTTTTCTCGGAGCCTGCTATCCTGAGTGTCATCCTGAATCTAGCGGAATCGTATCCGAGATCAAGAGCCTCAAGAAAAAGGTGGATGCAGGTGCAGAAGTCCTTTTGTCACAGCTCTTCTTCGATAACGATATCTTTTACCGTTTCCATGAGGAGTGCGAGATTGCCGGGATCGACGTTCCCGTTATTCCGGGTGTCATGCCGGTTATTAACGCTGCCCAGATCAAGAGGATGGTATCTTTGTGCAATGCTTCTTTCCCTAAGAGATTCCAAAGGATCATCTCACGATATGAAGACAACAAGGAAGCCCTGTTTGATGCAGGAATGTCTTATTGCTTAAGCCAGATAATCGATCTTCTTGTAAGCGATATAAAGGGCATCCATTTATACACGATGAATAATCCCGTTGTCGCAAGAAGGATCTGCGAAGGAATAAAGAATATCATCTGAGCAAAAAGGACACACCAAACGATAAAAGATTTTTAATAGAATGATATAATCGGAGCATAATTGGAGGGGACATTATGCGAGATTTTATATTTAAGACCGGTTGTGTCATTAGTGTTATTGGTATTGCTGTTTCAGCGACAGGCTGTTTCAGACTTGGAAAATCCGATAAGAATATGAAGGCTCTTCAGGAAGAGATCGACAAAGCGGATTTTGTCGAGGAATGGAGCGGGGATATACCTGACGGTATGGAAGTCATGTATGTCCTTACAAAAAATAAGAGTGTCAGTACCAATGACAATCTTGATGAATACGAATATGAATATGACGATCAGGGAAGACAGGTAGTTTCCGTCGATATAAGGGAGAAAGGTTATATCCGTCTGGAGAGAACCTATGACGAGAACGGACTGATCATCCGTAAGGCCCAGTCGCATGACGGCTATGTCGGAAGTGCGCCTTTCCATGATTGTGAATATCTCTTTGATTACAACGATAATGGTCAGCTGATCTCTTATACCTATAAAAATAATGATAAGACAGAAAAATACGAGTTTGCTTATGAGGACGGGCATCTGATCTCACGATCAGATAACGGAACTCTCATGATGGAATATGATTATTCCTTCGATTCTGCGCCTTACTACGAGTCCGTCGTTATCGTTGAAGATTCATATGGTGCCGAACCGCCTTCAGTCCTTACAAGATATTATGACGAGGATGGCATTATCATCTCCCAGGGCAACGATGATCATACGGTTACCTATGTATATGAGAATGGAGAGATCGTCCGCAGCATTAAAGAGAACAGAAGCGGAACATTTACTTATAGTGCCAGCGGTAAATATCTCGAGACTTCACTCGGCGGAGGCCGCGAGGTAACCACTTATGAATATAACGACTATGACGATCTGATCTACTATTCTGTCGAACGTGACGGTGAGATCAACTATGAGAAAACCGTAACATATACTTACGATGCTGACGGCAATAAGACTTCCCGTGTTGAAAATATAAGGTCAGTCTATGATGGTAAAGAATCTAATTATAGAAGCACGACCACATATACTTACGATCATGGTCTTCTTGTCGTTGAAGCCGAAGACGGAGACAACGGGAAATTAGCCTGCAGTACAAATGTTTACTATTACAAGGCTATCCTTGTCCCCGCAACAGAAGTATAAAAGACATCACTCCTGGTCAGACGTTTTTTGTGAACACATGTTTGTTTTTGCGCGAAAAAGACGAGTGTAACATTGTTACACTCGTATTTGAAAAGCAATCCTGACCCGTATTTGATAGAAGTTCAGGCCTGAAAAACGGTTTATAGTATGTATTTCTTTTAAAAGAATAAAATAGATCGCCAAAGCCGGTCTGTCGAAGTATTAAGTGCCTATAACTGGGAAAACGGAAAAAAAACCTGATCAAACAAATTATCGAGAGTTAAAAGATTTTTGTCCCCTTTTTGTCTCTATTGCTTTGTTATTATCTTATCGTAAAACTAGGCATACTGCGTAAAGAGGACTTGATTGATGAAGCGCAAAGCGTTTAAATCATTGCTTTCTAAGGTTACGGCAATCCTGCTGGTTGCTTCCATGACCGTGTCGCTCATCATGTCCTGTGACAATACCTGCGCATTGTTCAATGCTATTGTAAATGTCTTCGCCGATGAGATCGAAGATCCCGATAATGAAGGCGAGTATTCCGAGACCGATGCAGATATTACCGACTCCGTTGAGCCCGAAGTCTCTGACATCGCGGATACTGTTGAAGGCGATGATACAGTAGAGCCCGAAGATACTGAAGGCATTACTGCTGAACCTTCTGAGACAGAGAGCAATACAGAAGATAATGAGACAGGTCTTGTTTACCGTCAGGTCAAGGCAGAAGACGAAGACGATCTTTATGTATCCGGTCTGATGCCTGAAGGTGTCAGGGTAACGGCTGAAAGCGTTGAGGTAGAAGTCAGCGGTGCAAACGTTATCGCAGCATATGACATCAAGGTCTTCGACGAGAACGGCAATGAGTGGCAGCCGTCAGAACCTCTTAAGATCTCTGTAGCTCCCGATGCAATCAGTGAGAAAAACGAAGATGAGACTCAGGTCATTTACGTTCCTGATGAACTGGCTGAGAGCAGCAAGCCTGTCGATATCGATGACAAGAGTATCGAGAAGATCGATGCAGTCATCGAAGACGGTAATGTCGTATTCGAAGCAGAGCACTTCAGCGTATATGTCATCATCGAACATGAGGGCGGTGAGGTCGTAACTCCCCGCGTCGAGTTCCACTTCATCTCACCTGGCGGAGAGAATTACAATCCTACAGTTACCGGCGGCATAGCTTATTACACTTCCACTCCTTACACATTTAACAACAAGGCGGATGAAGCAGGTGCCGGCAATCATCAGGTGACATCTATAGTTCGTGACGGTGATAAGCTCGAATCAATCGAAGCGCCGATGAACACACAGAACACCTATTTCTATGGTTGGTATACCGTTGATAAGTCTGCAGACAATGTAACGTTTGATCCTTCCACACAGACTTTCTCCGGCAATATAACCTACAGCTGGCCGATCAACGATCCTCTCCGTGTTGAGTTGGATAAGACTGTATCTGTCAGTGCCGCAAGAGACTCAAGTAATAACATAACCTCAATAACATGGACAATAGGAAATGTTTCCGGTACATGTACGGATATCGATTCCGAAGGTTGTGCTCATGTTTATCTTGCACCTATTTACAGCAACTACTATTTTGTTAACTTCCATCTTGGTGCCCGCGGCGAGACAACAGCCGAAACACTTCTTTCAAGAAAGCTCATCGTTCTCGGCAACAGCAATCAGACCGAAGTTAAGATCAGTGATGTTCAGGCTCCCAGCAACGATCCGGTACACGTTGTATTCATCGGTTGGGAAAGAAATACCGGTACAGACCAGTCACCTGAGTGGACACTGATCAGAACTATTGACTCAAACAATAATGAGATCTTAGATCCCGGCAAGGACGGTAAATATATTACCGTCGGTGCCAAGACTGTTGATCTCTATCCTTACTTCGTACAGGCCCGTTACATCGAATTCAATATCGGACCGAGCGGAAACGGTGCTTTGTATCTGGGCCCTCAGCTTTTGTTCACCAGCGATGAGACCCAGGGTGATGAATATGCATTAACCACCTTGCCGACAACGACCAGAAACGGTTACGCATTTGACGGCTGGTATACCGGTGCAGACGGCACGGGCATTCAGATCACCGACAGCAGCGGACACATCCTCAGTAATCTTACTTATTCCGAGACAGGAACATTTACAGGTTCTAACGGAATAGTATACTCCGGCACATCTTTTAAGATCGAAAACGGAAAGATTTACGCATACAATGCTCTTGATAAGTTGACTTTATATGCTAAGTGGACACCTAATACATCGACTACTTATAAAGTCGTTATCTGGAAGCAGAAGGTATCGGATGCAGTCGGTTTGCCTGACGCTGATAAGTCATATGATTACTACACGTATTTTGAGAGATCATTTGACTATGTATCAAATGGCAACAGCTATATCGTTGGTACAACTGCTGCAGACCGCAATTATGCATCTACCAATCCTAATGGTGATTTCACAGGCTTCCATTTAGGCCATTATGATGCTGATACAGTAATCAATACTCAGGGCAGTACGGTTCTGAATGTTTACTATGACCGTAATTCATATACATTAACATTCCAGGATCGACCATTTACAACAACAACTAGTAATAATGGTGCTCAATATAGATTAGTTAATAATCAATATATTAGGATTTACTATAAAAACTGGCAATGGAGATTAACTGATACAAATAATGGAACGGTTTATTATGGAACCAGATATACCAGGAGTAATAATTCTTGGATTACAGTAAAAACTGTTACTGCCCTTACAGGACAGGATATCTCTGCGGAATTCCCAATCAGCGGAACAATAAATAACACTCTAATTGTTTATGATACTGGAGATCGTTGGAACCCGATAAATAGTTCCACATATAATCAGGTAGTTGTTATCATTAACAAAATTCCAAATGAGAATATTACTTTCCGGTGGGATGATCCTGAAGATCGTACCCAAAAAACAATTAATTACTATTTGGAAGTATTACCTGGAGACTCGTTTGATATAACGGTAGGTGGTGTTAATTATGCTCTGCAAAATGGTATACCTGTTTATGCCAGAGTAAACTTTTTCACTCCTGAAGATAATGTTGAAATCGAGGGATTTACTCAAAACGGTTCAAATCCTGCATTTGATAATAATAATGAGATTAGAAATGTGGATTCTGTTGATTTCTATTACACACGTAATACCTATAAATTAACATTCTCTGCAAATTATCCGAGTGCATATTCCGGAAATGAACCTGATCCTCAGGAATTCACGGGCATTCCCTATGAGCAGAGTCTCGCATCATTCAGTAATACTGCAGCACCTGCAAAACCCAATGACAATTATGTGTTTGACGGGTGGTATGAGGATGCCAGCGGCACGGTTCCGTTTGATTTTGCAAATGAGACTATGCCTTCTGCTCCGAAGATCATATATGCTCATTGGGAATTGGTAGAATACCAGATCAATATTGATCCTAATGGCGGTATCATCGATTCTATTGATTACTCCTGGTTTACTGCCCATAATACATTGGATGTTACCGGACTTTCAGGTAACCCTAACGGTTTTGCCACTTACTTTGACAACGAAGCTGATCAGCTGATCGAACCATATAACAATCTGGTTCGTCCTTATGTTGAAGTAAGCGATGCGGAAGCAGCACAAATGGCAGCCGGAACCGTTTACAGATATGTATATATTTATCGATCCAATTTGGAGGGAGGTACAGGCAAGCTCGGTTCTCCTGCCCGTGCAGCTGTCTATATCAAGGATACTGAGGAATCTTTAAGCGCTTTCTACGATTACTATTGTGAACAGGTAAGACTCCGTCAGGCAAGAGATCCTGAGCTTACTGCTTTGCCTCGTGCCCAGTGGGAAGCAACTTATGTCTCAACAGAAAAATACCGCGAACTTAGAAGTGGTGAAAGTTATGTATTCCTTGCATGGTATGAAGTGATCAACGGCGTACGTCAGAATACACCGTTCGATTTCTCACGGCCTGCTTCTCATGAAACGACTTTGGTAGCCGAATGGCGTTTGGACGGCGGTTACAGCTTGCTTTACGCTACTGAGTATTATTCCGATAACAACGATTACATTACAGCTAATCTTGAGGACTGGACTGATCCTCTCGATGGCACTTCAAAATATGCAGACGGTGCCACAACCCAGGCTATGCAGGAACCTACATCTGTTATGGTCAACGGAAAGTCAGCAGGGGAAGATGGATATGTAGACTATCAGTTCCTCGGCTGGCAGATCGTTAAGGTTGAGACTGTTGCGGGTAGACTTCGTTATACTCCTCTGGAACCCGGTGTTTATTACACAGCAGGTCAGGAACTGACTGTAAAGGCAAGATATTCTGATGCCAACATGGTTATCCACATGCAGGCCGTATATCAGAAGAGAGGCGAAGCATACAGAAGACCTGACGTCATTAGTCTTACACTCGATGCCAGTGCAGATGCGATGAACGCAGGAACAGGTTATGTCGACCTCACTAACAGTTCGTTGCCTAACTGGTATTGGCCCGGACACTATTGGGCAGACAGTACACACATTTATTTTGGTGATACACAAGCCAATACAGCTTTGCAGTTGTATAAGTATGCAACCACTCTTACAGAAAGTGAAGAAACAGGCGCAACACTTAACCCCGCAGGTGTCAATTATTTCAAGCATACCGCCGGATTTAAGTTGATCGGATTCGATCTGGATAGTCCTGATACGGATTTTGTTCCGGATTATGCTTCTGATTCAGTGATAGCAGTATCTCCCGGTGAAGAGCATACCCTTTATGCGGTATGGGAGCCGATGGTATATCTTACGGTCAAGAATGATACCGGTGTCGGTCCTGTTACGTTCACTCTCAGTGGTACAAATCAGGCAGTTCACATCGTAAATCAGACAAATGGTTCTTTCTCCCGTAACGCGATCAATCCTAATCAGGGTATAACTCTTGCTGACGGTGAATCGATCAGACTGGTCGTTCCTTATGGCGAGGGTGAGATGATTACATTAAGCGGTACTAACACATTAGGTACAGGTTACTGGCTTAATGCAAAAAGTGAACTTGGATACACGAATCCGACAGCAAGAACACTTACAGGTACATATTATCGAGTTCCTAATACTGAATCATTCAATTTTACTGATGATCAGTGCTTATTAGTTGATGCAGAAGGTGTTGTAATTACCTTTATGGCTGAGAAAGCACCACATACATTGGTTCTTGATGACAACTTTACCGGAGGAGCTACGAGAGAGTTTATTTTCTCTGAAACACCTGAAGGCGTTGTATATTATCAGACTGTAGGAACTACTTCATATACTTTGCCCAGCACAAGTACCCGAATTGGTTGGGAGCTTATAGGTTGGGATACGGATCCCGCATCTACTTCTCCCGCTTATACAACAGGAGCGTGGACAATTACTGATCTGACAGCATTCTTTACGAGTACTGGATCCTCTTCTGCGGATATAGAGGTCAAAACTCTCTATGCTATCTGGGAAGCAAATGCAGATGCAAGTACAGTTTATGTTTGGAAAAATGTTCCTGAACCTGGTGACCAAAACAAGGAATTTAATTTTACAGTTCAATTTGGAGGCGGCTTCAGTTATAACGAATCAACATATACATTTTCTTGGACGGGAGGAGGGTATTCTTGGAGGACACCTGCAACGGTAGGAACCATTTCAACAAATACCGCCCAGAATAATACTGCTACGCTCTCTGGTGTTTTCTCGTTAAAACATAATCAGTATCTGAAGATTGTTACTGTAAAACATGAGACAATTGATCAGGGTGATAACACCAGACCTTATATTGAAATGTCTGTTAAAAAGTATCAAAGGAGTACGGATGGAAGTTCTGATACTCAAATTGGTGGTGAAACCAAATTGAGTTGGAGCTGGAATAATGTGTTTTATAGTTCACCTGCCAGAAATCGATATGGTAATTTCAGTTTCCAGAATCTTAACCTTTCTGTTACTGAAGCAGATTATACAGACAGATATAATTTGAGCATGGAAGTTGCGGCTCACACAACGAATGCTGAGTTAAATGTCAGTGCGGCAACAAGAAACCTTTCCTGGACTGATACTTTTGCAGGCGGTACGGTTATCTTTACTAATACTCGAAAGACTGCTGATGTAACGATCAAGAAGTCTTTGCTGCCTGATACAGTGGATCCTGAAAGCTTTGTTTTCAACGCTTCACTCGAGAACGGTGAGAGCTATACACTCAATCCTACAAGCAACTCCATCATAAGTGATGCAGATGAAAATAACGGCGGTGAGTGGAAGATTGAAGGTATACCTACAGGTGCAACGTTGACTATTACTGAAACTGTCGATGCTGACCGTTACGAGACTGTTGCTGCAGGAGTTAAGAAAACAAATAATTTAGCTGTTACGGATAAAAATGCTGCTGACAACATCTTTGCATTTGATGTTGAAGATAATACTGAAGTTATATTTACGAATACTCTGAAATCACAGAAAATCCGTATTGTAGTTGTAGACGATGAGAGTCCTGCAAACTATCTTGACAGTGCTAACTTTACACTTCCGGGAGTATTCCCGGGAACGAAGTTCTCAGCAGCAGGAACAGGACTTGTCTGGGAAGGATCTGTTTTCGTCGGAAACTATACTTTGACTGAAACAGCAATGCCGGATCACGCAGGTGTCCGTTACACCATGCTCCAGGCTCCCGCAACAATAAATGTTGCAGGCGGTACTGGTAGTGATAAGGTTACAGTAACTACAGGTGATGCTGCAGATACAGTCAACGTCAGTTATGACACCGCAACTAATACTTACATCATTACTGTCGTCAACCCTAAGATGATGCGTGTGACATTGAAGAAATCAGTTGTTAATGACTATATTACCAACAGCTTCCTGTTCACGGTAACACTGACCGACAGCACAAATAATCCGATCCAGTTATCGAATGTTTATGGTACACAGGGCACCAATGCACTGGGTAAGCTCGAGTTCACTTTGGTCAATAACCAGACGGCATTGCTGTATGTCCCGAGACACGCAAACATTCAGATCGCTGAGACTGAGGATTACAGATATGCAACTGTATTCAGAGAAGGACCTGATGCTGATCATCTCGGTGTTATGAATGGCGGTACGAGCAGGACTCTCAGCGATATCAATGCAGACTGTTTTGTTCTCTGCACCAATACCCGTCAGATCGTCGGTGTCACTGTTGAAAAGACCGTTGTAGGTCAGGGCGGAACATTCTCGTTTACTGCTCTGATAACTGAGAACTCTACACCATTGAGCAATTACACGCTGAATGACAATTCAACACCGGCAGATACTTCTGATGATCTGGTCACGGATTCCAACGGAACAGTTACATTCACATTATCTCCGGCAGATGACGGTACTGATAGCATTGTACTTTACATGCCTAGCGGAGTTGATCTGACAGTTACAGAATCCCAGCCGACAGCCATCGCTTATACAACTTCTTATACAGTGACGGATCCTAATGATCCCACCAATACCAGCACCAATAAATCCGGTGACGGTTATACGACCGGCGCTATCAGGATTAGCGGAACGAGGATAGTAACATTTACAAACACAGTGGCTTCGCTCGTCGCACCGACTGCTGTGACTGATAACAGCAAGACGATAATGTTCTTGATGGCATCAGGCGCAGTGATCTTTGCAGGAGCCGTGGTCCACTTAGAGCGGAAGAAGAAAGGGGGGCAGTATTCAGACATAAATGATGAATAATGTGTAACATTTTATGGAAATGGTCCGGATGAGGCTCTATATACGTAAAGTGTCCCATTTGTGTCCCTAATAAAATGGTATAAAAGCAGTACAAACAAACTCAAAACAAGAATTAACTGATAATTAGATGAGGAGGATACTATTATGAAATCAATCTTACGTAAAGTGACAAGCATTTGCATTGCCACAGTTATGGTCGCCGCGATGGGATTAACCTCGTTGGCAACAGAACTTAATGGAACCGGTGGTAAAGTAGGTGATAATGATCCTGCTACTGCACTGGATAACTACATTGTAATTTATAAGGAAATCACTGCTTATAATCCTGACAGCAGTACTGTTAATGCCCCGAATATCACATATAACTATGCAATTGCACCGGGCACTGCCGGAAAGATTATCACAGATGATACAACTCCTGATAGCGTAACTGCTCAGACAAAGGCAGGACCTGCTGCAGCTGTTTCTCTGTCGGCTTCTTCCATTTCATGGACAAACGCTGATACTCTTACAACGTCTGCCGGAGGCACAGCTAATACAAAAACGCTTCAGATCAATGTTGATCCTACTGCATTTTCAGGTCCCGGCGTATATCGTTATGTGATCACGGAGACTGTAGGCGGTGGCTTAACAAAGGCTGCATGTGGTGTAATCGACGGCGGTATTTCCGATACACGTTATCTTGATATCTATGTCAGAGATCCGAAAACCGGTGAGGCAGCTGGACTTAAGGTTTACGGTTATGTCTTATTCCAGAATGACAATGATATCAATGCCAAGGCAGCAGCTACTGCTGCTGATGCTGAAGCAAAAGCAGGAAAGACAGAAGGATTTGTTGCTACAACTGATCCTGCAGATACAACAAATACACTTACTGCAGATGCGTATTACACCTATAATCTCAAAGTGGGTAAGACACTTGTAAATGACAGCGGTAACACAGCCAATCAGTTCCCGTTCACTGTTACATTTACAAACGGTACTATTACTCAGAATATCGATCTGATATCTGATGTAAGTGACAGTTCAAAAGCAACACTTGCTGAGGTTGCTGCTGCTACAATAACAAGTCTGGCAACAACACCTACAATTGCTGATGGTGCTTATGTAACCTATACTGGTATCCCTTGCGGAACAGCAGTTACAATCTATGAGACAAATAACGTAGCTACAGCTGCTTATACTTCTGTTGGTGAGATTACTGTTGGTAAGTTAACAGGTGACGCAGATGCAGCTTCCAAACTTATCAATGTCAATGTAGCTTCTAATAATGTAGAAATCGTTGCCGGTGCTGCAGATGCTGCAGGTACAAGCAGAGAAGTAACATTTACCAATACCTTCGCACTTATCTCACCTACGGGTGTTGCAATGGCAGTACTTCCGTTCGTGATCATGCTGGTATTCGGTCTCGGATTTATGGCAGTTGCTACAAAGAAAAAGGCCGATGAGCAGGCTTGATGAAAGACGGTATCCGGATCAGATGATTATCGGTTAAAATGTAAAGATAAAGTACGGATGCTGATAAAAAAGCATCCGTGCTTTCTTTAACAAACCGTTGCAAGGGGACTAATAAGAGGTAGCCAGATGAGTGAAAATATTAATCCGGTAGAGAAGAGAAACGAGGAGAATTCTGCAGCAGCCGGTACGCAGAGATCGATCGGTAAAGCTAAATCGCAGATGAGATCACTCCACTTTTCCCTGTTAAGTATCTTGATAATAATCATACTCGTATGGCTCATGCTGGGAGTCGTTTTCGGTATCATGAAGGCGCCTTCGAATGATATGTCTCCGAGAATCGATTACGGTGACCTTATCCTTTATTTCCGAATGGATAACAAATACGACATTAATGAGGTCGTAGTCTTAAATAAGAACGATACCGTTTATCTTGGAAGGGTAATAGCAGTCGGTGGTGATATTGTTAATATCACTGACGAAGGTAATCTCATCGTTAACGGAAATGTTCTGAACGAACCAAGGATCTTTTATTCTACACCCCGTTATGAAAACTATGAGGATTTTCCTCAGACTGTCCCTGAAGGCGAGTATTTCATCCTGGTAGACAGGAGAGAGGGCGGAGAAGACAGCCGTTACTACGGTATGGTTACAAGCAAAGAAATCAAGGGCTCGGTTGTAACATTAATAAGGCGCAATAATTTGTAATCCCCGGTTTTTAGCAGAGGCAGACGATGAAGACTGTATGCGGCATAGTAAAGATCATCGAGACGGTTATGAGAGTTATCGTAGCCGTTGTTGCCGTGGTATTGATCCTGTTTGCCGCTTATTCACTTTATGACACGTTCTATATCAACCAGCATGCATTCTCTTCCTACGAGCTCAAGCAGTATAAGCCGGTTCCGGTGGAAGATAATGATGATGACGGCAGCGGTGCCCGTGACAAGAGCAGTTTTGATGAGATACTGGCGATAAATGAGGATGCTGCCGCCTGGCTTACGATATTTGACACAAACATCGATTATCCGGTCGTTCAGGGCGATGATGACCTGGAATACGCTTCCAAGGATATCTACGGCAAGACGAGTATTTCCGGTGCCATCTACCTGATGACTGATAATGCACATGATTTCAGTGACTCTTATAACGTGATCTTCGGTCACCACATGGACAACGGTGCCATGTTCGGAGATCTCGAGAAATACAAAAAAGAAGATTATTTCAATTTGCATCCCAACGGCTGGATCTATGCCGGTGACCGCTATTTTACTCTTGATGTTTTCGCGGTGATGTTGACGGATGCTTATGATCAGAATGTCTATAATCCTGATCTGCTCACGATAGATGAGAGACTGGATTATATAGTGGACAATTCTATATATATAAGAGAAGTCAGTGCTTCGGCTCGTGAAGCGCTTGAACTTTATGAGAAAGAAGGCGTGAGTGTATTAGACCACCTTCAGAAGTCCGGCGGTCCTGCTCTTATCGTTGCACTTTCCACATGTGAATCGGCAATAACCAACGGCAGAATTGTTGTTTTCTGTATGGCTACTCCCGTTGAATATTCCAAGATAGCAACATATTACAGTGAGACCGGTGAAGACGGCGGAAACGAGAGCAAAGTTCCTGAGGTCATTGAGAAACTGACTGCGATAGGTCATCCTTTCGGAGCCGATAACTGGGGCTTCCTTAATGTTGTCTGCGTTATTTACTGCCTCTACGTTGTTCTTCCTTTTACAAAGAGCAAGATGAAATTCTATCAGTCAAGAGCAGCCAAAAAGGCCAAGGAACTTTATTCCGGTTACGGATACAGCGGCTCCGATGCTATGGCTATTATCAGATACGGTAATGATATAAAGAGAAAACTCAAGCAGTTCCGTACGAAGATCGGTATCGGAACAATGCTCGAGATATTAATACTTATTGGTACTTTAGTCGTATTCTTCCTTACCCAGGATCTGACGGCTCCGGTGGTCATGTGCGACAAGTTTACTCCGGTCATGATCGCAATTAGTGCTTTAATGTTCACTGTTGATGTTATATTCTTTGTATATAGAGATATCAGAATCTTTACACCTGAAGAAGTAGCACAGATGAACAGACCTGAAGGTAGATAGTATGGTACTTGAGCACTTATTGGCAGCTTTTGAGATCTGGGGTATCCTGATATGTACCGGTATCGGGATCTTCTTTTTTCTGGTAAGAAAACTCAATAACAGAACTGATGTTGTCATGTGCATCATGCAGTTTGTTGCTGCAGCGACACTGACATTCGATGTGGCAGTGTTTCTTAGTGAGAGAGTCCCTGAACATTGGGCCAATATCTTGTTTGAAGTGTCCATGCTTGCGACTCTTTTGCTGCAATACCTGATGGTCGCTCTGTTTGTAGGATATATTAAATACCTCTCAAGAGCCGGCAAGGCATCACGTGTCGTGGCATTGATCACTTATATCTTTGCTTCTTTGTGTGGCCTGATTTGTGTTATCTCCGCCAAGTATACGCATTGGCTCTATTCCATTGATTCACAGAACGTCTATCACAGAGAACCGTATTATAATGTTGCTCTTATTTTTATCGGTGTTTTATATGCGCTTGTTATCCTTCAGATAATAGTCTGTTCGAAAAGACTTAAGCTAAAGCAGATAATAAGTCTGCTGCTTTACATAATGATCCCTTTTACTATGGTAATCCTTCAGGTTATCCTTAAGCCTAATATAGGACTCGTGAATATCGGAATATCGATATCGCTTATAGTAATATTCATCGAAAATAATATCCGCGTCAGTATCCTGGAGACCGAGCTTAACAAGAAGGTGCTCCAGCAGAATATGATGCTCTTAAACCAGAATAAGGTTATTGCCGAGAAGAAGGAGGAGATCGAGAACCTTCAGCTCAACATGGTAATAACACAGATGCAGCCGCACTTTATTTTCAACGTGCTCAATATTATCTACTATCTGTGTGCCAAGGATACCAAGCTCGCACAGACTGCGATCGACAGTTTTTCGAACTATCTCAGGGCAAATATCGATTCGCTTGTATCTGATGAGCTGGCACCTTTTTCCAAGGAACTTGAACATGTAAAGAATTATCTTGATCTTGAGAAACTCCGCTTCGATGACGAGCTTGAGATCGAGTATGATATAGGACCGTCGGATTTCCATATTCCGATGCTCGTTGTACAGCCGCTTGCCGAGAATGCCGTAAAACACGGTATCGCAAAGAGCGTAAACGGAGGCAAGCTGATAATACGTACCATTGAAGATTATGACAATTTCTATATCTATGTTATCGATAACGGCGTAGGATTCGATCCTAACAAGAAGCTTGGGTTTGATGGCAGACATCACATCGGCATAGATAATGTGCGTATGAGGATCGAGAAGCGCGTAAATGGTAAACTGGAGATATTCTCGTCTAAAGGCAAGGGAACGACATCAGTTATTACAATTCCCAAACTGCCCGGCGAGCGCAGCTCGGCTGCACCTGATGATGACAGTGACGGTAAAGAAGAGAATTCTGCTGAAGAATAAAGGAGTCCGTTTGAATGAATATCATTGCTGTAGATGACGAGAAATTATCGCTTGAAGCCTTGGTCAGTGCCATAAGCGAGAACCTTCCGGATCAGACTGTCAATGCATTCCGCAAGACGACTGATGCTGAGGTCTTCGTTAGCAGACACGGCTGCGACTTAGCTTTTCTTGACATCGAGATGAGAGATGTCAACGGTATTACTCTGGCTAAGAATATTCAGGCGATGAATCCTAAGGTTAACATCATATTTGTAACCGGATACGGTGACTATACCGGAGAGGCCTTTGCAATTTACGCATCTGCCTACATCATGAAGCCGGTTACAAAAGATAAAGTAAAAAAGGCTCTGGAGACCTTAAGATACCATACCGTTCTTGAAGAGAGCCGTATCAAGGCGGTAACATTCGGTAACTTTGAAGTCTATCACAAGGGTGAACCTATTAAGTTCAGATATAAGAAGACCAAGGAACTTTTGGCCTATCTTATCGACAGACGCGGTGCCATGTGCACCAATAACGAGATCATAGCGGTTATCTGGGAAGATGATGATTTCGGAACAGACCGCCAGGACTATCTGAAGAAGCTCAGACAGGATCTTACCAAGACATTAGCCGATCTCGGAGCTGAAGATGTAGTTGTCAGACAGAGAGGTCAGATAGGCATCAATCCCAAACACATAGAGTGTGACTACTTTAAGTATCTTGAAGGCGACAGTACGATGCTGAATTCCTATCATGGCGAGTACATGATGCAGTACAGCTGGGCCGAATATTCGATCTTCAAGAAGCTCTGATCTGTTGTTTTCTCATTATTTTTCCTATATTTATGTTACCGGCTTTATCAGTTGGATAAGGCACGAAAAACCTATGTTTTCAACCTTTGTAACAATGTTACAAAGGTCTGTGATCCTCTGTAAATAATCCTGATATCTTATTTATTCTCTTTGACGTATAATATGCAGAAAAATTTATGGGGGTATGAGGATGGATAAGTATTCGATCGTATTTACGGATCTTGACGGTACGCTCCTTAAGAAGGATAAGACGATATCTGAAAGAACGATGCAGGTCATAAAGAACATTCGCCGGAAAGGAATTCTCTGGGTGGTCGCAACGGCAAGACCAGAAGTCGCTATCAACATGTATGATGAGCTCAAATATGCCGACGCACTTATAACTTTGAACGGAGCACGTATCCGCTTGCATGATAAGGTAATAAGCAACGGCTTTACTCCGGAAGAAGCGCGTAAAATACTGAAAGTATTGACGCTAAAGGACGGTCTTGTCCTGACAGTTGAGACAAGCGGAGGCATATTCGGAAATATAGAGATCCCGGAATGGGAGACGCCTGAAGTCGAGGATTTTACATCTTTGGTCGATACATATGATATTTACAAGATCCTCATTGCAGGAAGGGATCATGAACTGCCGACTATAAGGCAAGACAGGGAATCTTTCTGCAGCATCGAAGAGCTGGATAAGACGGTAAAAGATTCGATCACATCAGCAGGTCTTAAGGACTCCGTATATTTCTCGGTTGCTGAGGGCTGGCTCTATCAGATAATGAGCAGGAATGCGACAAAGTGGAAGGGCTGTGAACTGATACTGAAGACTGAAGGGATCAGCGCCGGGCAGGCTGTTTATTTCGGTGATGATAATGATGATGCCGACTGTATCTCAAATGCCGGACTCGGCGTAGCGATGGGAAATGCGATAGACAGAGTCAAAGAGGTTTCAGACATAACCGCACCTTCAAATGAGGAGGACGGAGTTGCAAAGGTATTAGAAGAATTACTGTGCTCTTCGTAATGAATGCACAAATCAAAAGCATTTTACAAACAATGTTGATAATTTTATAATATCCACAAATAAGAATTAAGGGGTAGATCATGGCAAGCGGAGGACATCACGGCGGAGGTTTTCATTCCGGCGGTCACCACAGTTCCGGAGGATTTCACAGCAGCGGCGGTTTTGGCGGCGGCAGTTATCATGGCGGCAGTTACCATAGCAGCGGCGGTTACTCCGGTGGTTTTATATCCGTCGGTATCAGACTGATAGTTTTGGGAATATGGCTTATTATCTGGCTGATATCAGAGATTGCAGATGGAAATGTTCCGGGAATGAACTTTATCAATCTGACCATTTTCGGTGTGACAGCTGTTATCTACTTCTTCCTGATATGGAATTCTGACAGACTTCAGCCGTTAAATGAGATCAAGAGGGGTAATCTTCATTCGTCTTTAGGAAGGATCACCCGTCTTTATAACGGCATGCAGCCGGGAAATGTTATTCAGGATAAGAACAGCTGGGCTTCCAAGAGTGGCGGATATTACTGTATCTCTTTATATGACAGAGACTTTAGGGAAGAAAATGCAAAAAAAGTGTTTGAAGCATATAACAGGACTCCCAGGATCGTCTGGTTAAGCCCGTTTGTCTGGATGATATTCAGCATTATATTCTTCGTTTCGACTTTCTTTTTTTATGAGTCTGTGATCCCTTATTTTGAGAATACAACAATGACGGATGAGGCTTTTGCGTTTATAGATGACTTTATCTTCTATCTGCCGGCGGCTCTTAGTATTTTATGCGCAATCTCAAGTTTTGTAATGCGTAAGATCGGAGACAATGTTCTTTATAAGTGCGCAGTCAGGATCGTAGAGGATAATCTTGCCGCCACTGAAAGGAGTAAGACAGAAGGATTCATTAATGACAAATTGAGCAGCAAGTGGTATTACAACGAGTGCCCGAACTGCGGAGCGGATGTATCCCGTGCGCTCAAGGTCTGCACTTACTGCGGATCTTCACTGGAAGTCAAATCATTCAGCTCAGGAAATGTGAGTGCAGTACACCGTATATCTCTATCTGATGATAATGGTGGCATAAGTAAGAAAGCGTAAGGGAGAAAGACTGATGAAGAATTTCTTTAGATTTTCGCTTCCGATCGGAATAGCAGGAATAATCATTAACATAATCCTTTTTGCAACAAACAGTTATTATGAACTGGTCGTGCCTCTTATCGAGAATTCATCACTCGAAGGCGGTGCTTTCAAGTTTTTCGATGATCTGATCTTTTATACACCGGTCATTTTCATTATCCTGTTTGCTGCTTATATGATCGCAGGATTTGTTTACAAGAAAAAATCTTATGCAAAAACAGAAGACAAAGTAACTGAAAAGCTTATCCAAGAAAATGAAGCAGTGCAGAAAGATCTGGATGTAAAAGCAGAGTATCTGAAACACAAGTACTATACCAACTGCCCCAACTGCGGAGCACCCGGTGCGGAAAATGAATCTGTATGCAGATTCTGCGGTGAATCCCTGATCGTAAAAGAGAATAAAATATGATTACTTACAGAAAACTTACAACTGATGATCTGGATACATTTATCCGGATGCGCATAGATCAGCTCCGTGAAGAAGGAGCCAAAGAAGACATTGATATAGTTCCTGCTTTGCAGGACTATTACAGATGTCATCTTGCTGACGGCACATTTGTATCCTGGCTTGCAACCGACGGTGAAAAGATAGTCGGAACAAGCGGAATGTCTTTTGTCGAGAAACCGCCTTATTTCAGTTGTCCGAGCGGAAGACTCGGATTGCTGTCAAGCATGTATACCGATCCTGAATACAGAAGGATGGGTATTGCAAAAGAACTCTTATCCAGAGTGGTTGAAGAAGCAAGAGCATACGGATGCGGAGCCGTGCAGATAACGGCTTCCGATATGGGTGTGCTGCTTTATACGGATTTCGGTTTTGTCAAAAACGGAAATTTCATGCAGTATAATCTGTAATGTTTTTTGGGGATAATCCGTTTTTGAGTTTTAATAATGTTATTGCCATAGGCAATACCTTATGTGTAAAGGATAATAGGATATATGAATTACTGTATGCCTGATTACGATAATTGTCTTGTTAACTTAAGCAATTCTATACTTAAGCATTTCGGAGCTGAAACAAGCGCTCACACGCTTAAGATGGCTGATAAACTGCTTGAGAAAGAATATAAGAATGTCGTTATTCTTCTTATGGATGCCATGGGAGTTTCTATTCTTGAAAAGCATCTTAAGCCTGACGGATTCCTGCGTTCTAATGTAATCGGAAATTACAGTTCGGTTTTTCCGCCGACGACAGTTGCTGCAACCACATCTGTTTTGTCGGGATTATATCCTGTTGAGCACGGTTGGCTTGGCTGGGATATGTACTTCCCGGAACTGAATAAGAATGTCACGGTGTTTACGAATAATGAGCAGTGTGTTGAAGCAGAAGACGGAACTGCCGAATGCCCTAAGATGAAGGAGATCATTCCTGCTGCTGATTTCAATGCTGCATACAGGTACTGCCCGTATAAGAACATTATCGATAAGATCAACGAGGCAGGCGGAAAAGCATATGCATCTATGCCGTTCATGGATCCTTTCCCGCAGGACCTTGATTCTATTTTAGATCGTGTGGAATCACTATGTGCTGAACCCGGCAGGAAATTTATATATGCATATTGGTCTGAACCAGACCATACCATGCATTTAACAGGACCCGACAGTAATGATACGAAAGAACTGATGGCAGAGCTTGAGAATAAGCTTGTAGAGTTCTCTGCAAAGCTTGAGGATACACTGCTCCTGATCACGGCTGATCACAGTCAGATCGAGTGCAGAAATCACTGCCTGAAAGATTATCCTGAGATAGTAAACTGTCTTGTCCGTATGCCCACCATTGAACCGAGGGCTTTGAATTTCTTCGTGAAAGAGAAATATAAGAAAGAATTTCCGGATATCATCAGGAAGTATTTTAATGACAGTTTCCTGATCTTAAGCAAAGAAGAAGTTATTGAGATGAAGCTTTTCGGTACCGGCAAAGAACACGGACTGTTCCGTGAGATGCTCGGTGATTATCTTGTTATATCTGTTGCTGAAGATGCACTGTTCCTGACATATGAGGAAGCAGCAAATATGCCCGGAGGACATGCGGGATTTACAAAAGAAGAGATGATAATACCTCTGATTGCAGTCTGCTGATTTTCAGTTCAGAGGATAAGTTCCATAAATACTTCAGCAAATAAATTGTCATTATACCGGCTGATCTCTTTGAATCCGTATCTGTCATAAAGACGGCGGGCATCTCCATATGCATTCATTGAATCGAGTACGATACGCTTATATCCGTTCTCACGTGCAAAACTGACAGCGCAGTCAAGGAGCTTATATCCCCAACCCTTGCCACGGAGTTCTTTTGAAAGATAAAGAGCTTTGAGTTCGGCAGTATCTGATGAGAACTGTTTGATTGCAACTGAACCTTTTACCTTATTATCTTCAACCAGGCAGAGGAACAACTGAAATGTATCAGGGATATTCCTGTAATAACTGTGTCTGCCGTCAGGCTCAAATACCTTTCAGGTATCAAGGAAACACTCAGCCGTAAAATCGAATAATGAGTCTTTCAACGAATCATTATATTGAATCAACTTAAGACTCATTTGATAAATCTGCTCATTTCTTTTTCTATCAGACGGAAAACGTTTGCAACTAAATATCCGTCAGCTATCGCATGGTTCATGCGGACTGTGACCGGCATCATCAGACGGCCGTTTTCTTCCTTGTATCTGCCCCAGTTTACGATTGGGAGAAAGTACAGATATCCGTCAGGAAGTTCAATGTTGAGTGAATCGTAAGAAAGCCATGAGACATAGGAAGCATCAAACCAGTTCGGGTGGTTTGCGCTGTCAAGAAGATAATCTCCGGAAGCCTTTGCCTTTTCGACATCTGCAGCTGCGCCTTCGTAGAACTTATCATAGTCTTCGAAGTATTCGGTATATACAGGTGTGCATGTTTCTGTATCTTCATGGAATACATACTGTGTAGGGTTGATCTTGTCGAAGCAGACCAGTTCTTCTGTCTGCCAGAAGTACTGCATCCTGTAGTCGTCACGGGAGTTCAACGCTTTACACAGGAGGTAAAGGAAGTTGATGTAAAACTTCGAATTGTTCTTTTTTGAATATGAGACAAGCTCTGTCACATCGATCCTTGATGTCATGGATACGGAACATTTGCAGTCTTCGGTAAAATGGCGGTAAACACCTTTACGGTAATATGATTCTTTGTCGATAACTCTGTAATTGCTCATGCAGATACCTCACAGCCATTGGATAAAAGCAGTCTTATCGTTGCTGTTATAGCCGGCCTGTTCATAGAAGTGTAAAGTGGACGGTCTTTTAGATCCCGTGAGGAGCATCATCTTATAACAGTTCTCTTTTAAAGCGATCTGCTTTGCATAGTCAAGACATTCACTTGCTAGACCTCTTTTGCGGTAGTCTATGTGAGTTACCACGTTTTCGATGAAAGCATAAGAACGTACTCCGCGCGTAAGGTTGGGTATTATAACGCAGACACAGGATGATACGATCCTGCCGTCAACAACGTTAACGATGATGTGATGGTTGGGATCACCTGTTATCAGATCCCAGGTTGATCTTAAATGTTCATTGTCTTCCGGGATATCTTCATCGTGAAGAAAAAGGTATAGTTCTAATAATTCGTTCAGATCGCCCGGTAAAACTTCTCTAATCATGTTGCCTCCGTGACCGGAATTAATCAGCCTAAGCACGTAATTGTCCGGTTCAAATTTCTAGATAACTGAATTATACATCTAGTTTTTTTGTTGGGAAAAGAAGGGATGTTCTGTTATGATTAACAGGTATGAAGACTGGGTTGGTATTGGAGGGCGGATCCATGCGCGGGCTCTTTACCGCGGGCGTAATGGATGTCATGCTCGAGAATGATATAAAGTTTGATGCAGCCATCGGGGTATCTGCCGGTGCGGCATTCGGGTGCAATTACAAATCAAAACAGATAGGCCGGGTCCTGCGCTATGCCAAGCGTTTTTGCAATTACTGGAGATTCTGCAGTTTCAGATCGTGGTTTGTAACAGGAGATGTCTTCGGCGCACAGTTCTGCTATTACGATATCCCTTTAAAACACGATATTTTCGATGAGGAGACATACAGGGCGAACCCGATGGACTTCATCGTTGTAGCTACTGACATCAATACAGGTGAGGCAGTCTACCATAACATGAAGACCTGCACAGATGTGGATATGGAATGGCTCAGATCATCTGCATCTCAGCCCGTGTTCTCAAGACCTGTGAAGATCGGAAATTCCTTGTATCTGGACGGCGGCATAAAGGATTCGATCCCTTTGGAATATATGCACAGGAACGGGTATGAGAAGAATATAGTCATAGTCACGCAGCCGGACGGATTTGTCAAAAAGCAGATGAAGGTCCTTCCGCTGATAAAGCTTTTTACACTCAAATATCCCGAGATCGGCAAAGCGATGGAAGAGCGGCCTTCCATGTATAACAGACAGACTGCTTATGTCAAAGAGTGTGAGGAAAAGGGAGACACTCTGGTTATAAGACCTGATGCACCCCTCAATCTCAGGTCTATGGTTCATGATCCTGATGAACTCCAGCGTGTATACGATCTGGGAAGAGCGGTTGCGACAAGGCGTATAGGTGAGATCAAACAGTTTATGGGAGTATGACGGATATGGATATTTCCAAAGCGCGAAAAGAAGATCTTCAGGAGATCCTTTCTCTACAATATCTTGCCTATCAGAGCGAAGCGGCTCTCTTCGGCAGCAAGGATATCCCGCCGCTGAAACAGACTCTTGAAGAAGTAATCAGGGAATATGAAGAAGGAATAATACTCAAGATGACAGATGATGACGGTGTCATAAAAGGTTCCGTCCGCGCAAAAGAAAAGGACGGTACTGTTTACATCGGCAAACTGATGGTCCATCCTGATCAACGTCGCAAAGGCTTCGGAAGAAAGCTCTTATCAGAGATCGAATCTTATTTCCCCGGCAGGAGATATGAGCTTTTTACAAGTACCAGAAGCGAAGACAACATCCGGCTTTATGAATCCTGCGGTTATAAGGAGTTCGGTAGAAAAGCCGCAGATGATGAACTGGTTTTCGTTTATATGGAGAAGGTTTGATTTTTCCGGGATTGCCCGTAAAACACTGAACTTCACTTCTTATGCTATAATCTTTATCGGATAAGGGAGGATAGCATATGTTTTATAACAAGGATAACCCGCAGTGGAAGCTGAGCCAGGATCAGTATCTTTCTGATGAAGAATATCACGCTTTGATCGACGATTACAATGAGCTCACCAGAAGCATGCTTTCTGTTGATTTCCGTGACATCAACGAGAAATTCTATGGTGTAAAAGAGAAATACGCTACCGAGGAAGAAAGAGAAAGAAAGCGCAGGAAGACCCTGTTCGGAACGATATGCGCAATGATAGTATTCGCAGGATTGATCTTATCTCTTGTCTTAAAGCAGATACTGATATTTGCCTTTGTATTTACCGCGATATTTCTCATTGCCGGGATATCCATACTTATCACGGGCAGGGGCGAAGTGGTCGAATCAACGAGCAAAGCTATTTTCAACAGGGTGATAGGTGTTGCAATAACTCTTGCTTCGGTATTGGTATTGCTTTTGCTTTTGTTCAGATCTCATTTTGCACAGGCCGAATTCTTCCTTTTGATATCCGTTATAGTGTTCGGAATAGCCGGCCTCACGCTCTTGGCGGTCGCTGTCATGCAGGCTTTGTCAGGCAAGCTTATCTATACGGAACAGATCACTGCCACTTGTGCAGGATATGTCCGCTCTGTGGATGCGGAGTCAGGAGAGCACAATAACAGATTCCTGTTCATCAAAACCTCTCCGCTGTTCAATTATTCGTATGAGGGTATCCAGTATGAGGCGGTCTATGATGACTTCGTAGTCAAAAAGGATTCAGATATCGCTTTGGGACAGAATGCTCTTATCAGTATCGATCCCAGGCATCCCGAAAATATCAAGTCACCTGCTATGACACACAAGGGCGCACTGGCGCTTGAGATCGGTATGGCTCTTATTTGTATTGCCGTTGCTGTTGGTATGGGCATTTACATAGTAAACGGCTCTGCCAAGGATATGACTGTTGAGACACAGTGGAATCCTGCGATCAATAAGATCAACGGTGAGACAGAGAGCTCGGTGATACAGGTAACAGACGAGATGATCCAGGAGCTTTATGTTGATAAGCTTTCTTATATTGATGAATGGTATGTCGAGACATGTACAGTTGCATCGACAAAGATCACGGCAGAAGGTGAAGTCATGTCTTTTGAAGACAAGACTTTCCAGAATATCCTTTACCCTGACTGCAGTGCTCCCGAGCCCGGTACAAAACTGACCGTATTCTATTATATTGATGAAGAATATCTTCCTTACGGAGAATACTATAAGAGGAGCTTTACTTCAGGAGATCCTGCTCTTTTCGAATATGTCGGTTCGCACGGCGCTTACAGCGGGTGATCCGGGCATATGTCCGTAACCTCAGAATTAAATAAACAGATATTGGCGTACTGTAAATATATTCATTAATCCTTAATGGTTTCTTTGCACCCTGTCCAAACAAAAAAACTCCGCTGCGGTATAATGTAAAAGAATATTTATAAGCGTTTTTTCAGTGATTTGCTGAAAAACCGGTGATCTGAAGTGGAGGTTATTTGGTCATGAAAAAAAGCATTTTCACTAAATTGACTAGCCTTACCGTAACGGCGGCGATAGTCATGTCTTTCACGAGTTTCATTCATGCAGACGTGACTGAGGATGCGGGTGATCCTCAGGAACTGATATCAGAGGATATCACAGTTGAAGAATTTGCCGTTCCCGATTCGGATTTCGACAACGATGAACTTGCCGCGAAGTACATAATGAACAAGATGTCCGGCGGTTCAGAAGCAACCTACAGGAAATACGATCTGTCCGGCTACCTGGAGCAATACGATAAGACGATATTTAACTATATCGTTCCGGTCATTTCCGATATTGCATCAGGTAATCAGACAAGCGCAGTGATCACAGTCCCGGAAGATACTTTATTGATCTCGTTCTCAAATACGGATCTGGGTGTAGAAGATTTTTCAGCGCTCTCTGTAGATGAAGCGAAGGCGTTAGTATCCCAGAATATGCCTGTTCACTCATCGAAAATTATGAATGCACTGCTCTTTGCAAGCCCTTATGATCTGTACTGGTTTGATAAGACGACCGGAATGGGCATGACATACAGCTTTTCAAGAAGCAGAACTACACTCAAATTATATAATTTTACTTTCTATTTCTATGTTGCCAGTGAGTATCAGGGAAGAAACAACCTGGAAGTGAGTTCGGATTATGGTGAAGCTGTGAGTGCAGCTTCTGCAAATGCAAACACAATCATAGAAAACAATGCCGGCCTTGACGATTACAGTAAACTCCTGGCATACAATAACGAGATCTGCAAACTTACTGATTATAACTATTCTGCAGCAGGCGGAGGCGTTGCTTACGGCAATCCCTGGCAGATCGTCTGGGTGTTCGACGGTGATCCTGATACTATGGTAGTCTGCGAAGGTTATTCAAAGGCTTTCCAGTATCTTTGCGATAATTCCGTATTCCGCTGCAGTGACCTGTATACAATATCCGTAAGCGGTTATCTTGCAGGTGAAGGTCACATGTGGAACATCGTTCATATGGATGATGAAAAGAACTACGTTGTAGATATTACCAACAGCGATCCGGGCGGAGAAGGGAATTACGGTACAAGATTATTCCTTATCGGTGCTGTATCAGGTTCTGTAAGCTCGGGCTATACGCTCAAGAACGGATATCTTTACACTTATAAGCCAACTACAATTAATTCGTATTCTGAGGATGTGATCACGTTATCCTCTGCGGATTATAATCCCAATGCGGAATATACATTAACTCTTGAAGGTGAAGTCGACAGCTCATCTCTTTCAAAGTATAAGGCCAAAGCCGGCGAAGAGATCAGTGTTTTCTATACTTTACCTGTGGGGAAAGAATTAGAATCCATTCTTGTTAACGGAAAAGCTATAGACGGTACCACATTTACCATGCCGGCCATGGATACAACAGTTGTTGTTACTTTCAAGAAAGCTGACTATACGATCACTGTAAGCGACACAACCGGCGGAACAGCTTATACCGATAAGACCGTTGCAAACTATGAAGATTTGATCACGGTCACGGCAACTCCGGATACAGGTTATAAACTTGATGCTATTAAGGTTGACGGCATTACCATTGACGGAAACACCTTTGAAATGCCTGCTTCTGACGTAACGGTCGAAGTCACATTTGTTAAGATCGATTATGCTGTCACGGTAAACTGTTCAACAGGCGGTACGGCTTCTGCTCCGGAAACGGCAAACTACGGTGATGAGATTACTGTTACAGTAAATCCTGACACCGGATATGAACTTGATACCATCAAGGTTAACGATGCGGCGATTGGCGGCAATTCTTTCACTATGCCTGCATCTGACGTTACAATTGAAGTTACTTTCAAAAAGATCAGTTATACGATATCGATAACCAACACGTCAGGCGGTTCGGCTAACGTTGACAAGACGACGGCATATTACGGTGAAGAGATAGAAATTGATATTGCGATCGAAGAAGGTTACCATCTTGATTCGATCCTGGTCAATGGTACAGCCATCGACGGTGAAAAGTTCAATATGCCTGCAGGGAACGTTTCGATCGAAGTCATATTTGTTATTACCGATTATGAGGTCACAGTGAACTACACAGCAGGCGGTACGGCTTCTGCTCCGGAAACGGCAAACTACGGTGATGAGATCACAGTTTCCGTAACTCCTGATACCGGTTATGAACTTGATGTCATCAAGGTCAATGATGTAGCTATAGCCGGAAATTCTTTCACGATGCCTGCTTCTGATGTAACAGTTGAAGTCATATTTAAGAAAGCAGACTATAAGATTACTTTAAATGCCGGAGAAGGCGGTTCTGTACAGGTGCCTTCAGGTGCAAACTATGGTGATGATATTGAGATTACAGTAACTCCGGATACAGGTTATAAACTTGATGCCATCAAGGTAGACGGCATTACCATTGACGGAAATTCATTCGTAATGCCTGCTTCTGACGTAACGGTCGATGTTACATTTGTAAAGATCGATTATGCGGTCACAGTAAACTGCACAACAGGCGGAACTGCTTCTGCTCCGGATACGGCTAATTACGGTGATGAGATCACAGTTTCCGTAACTCCTGATACCGGTTATGAACTTGATGTCATCAAGGTCAATAATGTAGCTATAGCCGGCAATTCTTTCACGATGCCTGCTTCTGATGTAACAGTTGAAGTTTCTTTCAAGAAGATCAATTATTCGATCTCAATAACCAATACTTCAGGCGGTTCGGCTAACGTTGACAAGACGACGGCATATTATGGTGAAGAGATAGAAATTGATATTGCGATCGAAGAAGGTTACCACCTTGATTCGATCCTGGTCAACGGTACAGCCATCGACGGTGATAAGTTCACCATGTCTGCCGGGAACGTAACGATCGAAGTTATATTTAAAAAGAACGAATACACAATCACGGTAAGTGACGTAACAGGCGGTACTGCATCAGCTTCAGCTGAGAAAGCCGGTGAAGGTGAAGAGATCACCGTAACGGTAACACCTGACAAGGGTTATGAACTCGACAAAATCAAAGTCAACAACACGGTGATTACAGGCACCAAGTTTACGATGCCCGCTTCAAACGTGACTGTTGAGGTGACATTCAAAAAGGTCGTCTATAAGATCTCACTGAATTCATCCGGAAACGGTACAGTAAATCTTTCCAAGACAAAAGCAAATTACGGTGACACGATAACTGTTGAAACAACTCCGGCTTCCGGCTATGAACTCAGCAAGCTGACGGTAAAGACTGCTGACGGCACAAAGGTAAACGTAACAGACAATACCTTTGTCATGCCTGATGCGAATGTTACGGTTTCTGTTACCTTTGCAAAGATCAGTTACGGCATTACAGTAGAAGACAACGGCCTCGGTACGGTCGATGTTGTGTCCTCCGCGATAAAAGGCAACCATATCATAGTCGATATCAGTCCGGATGAGGGCTGCGAACTCGAAAGCCTCACAGCAGTTGATTCTGAAGGCAACGATATCGAAGTTACGGACAATTCTTTCACGATGCCCGGCGCATCAGTAACGATCACGGCAGTTTTCAGGAAAATTGATTACACGATCACCATTGTCTGCAGTGATCACGGTACAGCAACTGTATCCGGGAATCCTGCCAATTTCGGCGATGAGATCACTGTCACCGCATTGCCGGATAACGGTTTTGAGCTTAACACCATCAAGGTCGATGACGAGATCATTGAAGGCAATACATTTACCATGCCGGCAAAGGATATTACCATAACAGTCACATTCAGGGACCGTACTTATTCGTTGAACGGATGGATCCTTGAAGACGGCAAGTATTATTTCTACGAAAACGGCAAGATGGTCAAAGGCTGGATAAAGAGCGGTTCTTCATGGTACTACATGGATACTGAGACAGGTGCCATGGTTACAGGCTGGAAGAATGCAGGCGGCAAGTGGTATTACTTCACAGGCTCCGGTGCTATGGTGACCGGGTGGCAGAAGATCGGAGGCACATGGTACTTCTTTGAAAGTTCAGGCGCTATGGCAACAGGCTGGAAGGAATCAGGCGGCAAGTGGTACTACTTCACCGGTTCAGGCGCCATGGTGACCGGATGGCAGAAGATCGGAGGCACATGGTACTACTTTGAAAGCTCCGGTGCGATGGCAACAGGCTGGAAGAACTCCGGCGGAAAGTGGTATTACTTCACATCATCAGGCGCGATGCAGACCGGATGGAAACAGAGCGGAAGTGACTGGTATTACCTCGATACATCATCCGGTGCAATGGTAACAGGCTGGAAGTCGATAAGCGGTAAATGGTATTACTTCTACGACAGCGGAGTAATGGCTTACAGCACCACGATCGACGGTTATACTTTAGGTACTGACGGTGCGATGATCTGAAAGGTTTAAATTTTTAATGTTTGGGAGTTGCTCACTAAGAGCAGCTCCCTTTTTTGCAGTTTGCATAAACGAAAGGGTGAATATTTATATCGAAAAATGTCAAATATTTGATATAATTATCGCAATGTGATAATGGGGAGGTATGGGAATATGTTTTTCAGAAGGATTATCGCTGCTGCGATGACAGCCGGTATTATGTTGTCATTAGCCCCTTTTACGGTCTTGGCTGATTCATCCGGCTGGCAGGGAAGCGATGAGAACGGATGGCGATATTTCACGTCTGACGAAGAATACATTAAAGACAGCTGGAAGTATATCAACGGCAACTGGTATTACTTTAATGACATCGGACTTGCTCTTACTGATGTCTGGGCTTATATAGAAGGCAAGCTTTATCATTTTGATAAGAACGGTCATATGGAGAGAAATAAGTGGATATCCTGCGGTGAGATCAAGATCCCTGAAGGGAGAGAACTCTATGCCAATGAGAGGATCGTATTAAATCCTGAATACCAGGGCAAACATAACTGGCGTTATGTCGGAGATGACGGTGCTGCTTATATCGGATGGAAAAACATCAACGGTTCATGGTATCACTTCAGTGACGATAAGAGCTGGTATAACGACATAAGGATGGGCAGGTATGGTCAGATCGATTACGGCTGGTTTACTGATAAAGACGGTTCAAATTATTGTTTTGACAGCAATGGAAAGATGATGACGAATACCTGGTATGATCAGGGAGACGGAGTCTGGTTTTATTTCGGTTCTGACGGACGTGCATACGAGGGATGGCATAAGCTCGGCGGTAAGTGGTACTGGTTCAACAAATGGTATGACAATGACAGTTATGATTTGAACATTGCCAGGGGTGTGACAGATGTTTACGAAGGAAACGGTGTATACGGAACATGTGTTTTTTCTGATGATGGCGAATTGCTCTATGGCTGGCAGCAGGTAAACGGCAAATGGTATTATTCCGCAGCAAACGGTTTTGCATACAGGAGCAAGTGGTTTGATTATTGCGGAAAGAAATACTATTTCAACTCTCAGGGTGTGATGGTCGCCAGCGAGAAGGAATATTACATTGACGGAAAGCTCTATAACTTTGATTCCAACGGAGCTTGTTCAAACTATTCTTCAGCACAGAAGATCGAAGGTTGGTATCAGGTTAAGGGCAATGCAGTACCCGGATATATTGAGGACGGTTTGGAATACTGGGTCTATGTTGACAAAAACGGAAATCAATACCGCGATAAGTGGCTCAATTACAACGGGTCATGGTATTACTTCTATCCGGAAGGCTTCATGGCTTCAGGCATAGACTTTGTATATTACAACGGCAAGATCTATACGTTTGATGAAAAAGGCAAATGCTTAAACTTTGATCAGAACATAACAGGCTGGTACTCTGTCAAGGTTTCCGAAGACTATACGGCATGGTTTTACTATGGATCTGACGGCAAGGTGTTGACTGGATGGCAGAATATCAACAATAAGTGGTATTACTTTGGCAAATATAGCGGCACATTGACTCAGAACGGTTTGTTTTCGTTTGAAAATGATGACAGGATGTTTTTCTTTGATAAGAACGGTGTATTACAGACAGGCTGGTGTTATGAAGAGGACTCTGATTCCTGGTTTTATGCTGATGCAGACGGTCAGATCTTTAAAGACGGTTGGAAAAATGTTGACGGTAAGTGGTATTACTTTGATGACATATCCATGGTCACCGACTGTAAGTATTTAGAGATCAAAGGCAAGTATTATGATTTCGATAAGGATGGCGTATGCCTCAATCCTGACAGCGGAAGACCGTTGGAAGTGATCATTATCGAGCAGTAACTCTTATTGCATAGTGCATAAAAATGGCAGTTCCGATTTTAATAAAAGGAATTTTATATTTTGCTATAATCGAATTACTATACTTTAAGGAGGAGAGAATAATGGGATTTAAGAAGTTTTTGATCGCTGCTTTCTCCGCCGGAGTAATCATGTCACTGGCATCTGTTACGGCCATGGCTGACTCGACCGGTTGGAGAGAAGAGGATTCCACATGGCGTTATTACACTTCGGAAACTGAATATGTTACGAATCAGTGGAAGAGTATTGACGGCAACTGGTTTTACTTTATGGATGACGGTTCGGCACTGATCGACAAATGGGCTTACATTGATCACAAGCTGTATCACTTTGACTCTTCCGGACATATGGAGAAGAATAAGTGGATCAAATGCGGGACACATCATTCAGAAGAAGATCCATGGGTTCCTAACAGGAAGCTTATGGAGACTGAAGCTTATAAGGATGTGCAAGATTATCGTTATGTCGGTCCGGACGGTGCTGCATATATCGGTTGGAAGAAGATAGACGGTTCCTGGTACTACTTCAGTGATGATAAAGAACGTTGGTACATGGGATGCCAATTTGGCAGTTACGGTCTTATGAAGATTGGCTGGTTTGTTGACAAGGATTATTCCCAGTATTGTTTTGCTCCCAACGGAAAACTGATGACAAACACCTGGTACAATGCCGAGGGTGACAGCTGGTTTTATTTCGGATCCGACGGACGTGCTTATGAGGGCTGGCATAAAATAAACGGTAAGTGGTATTGGTTCGATCCTTACTATAATGAAGGGTCGTACTCACCTATTATGGGAGTCGGTCCTAAATGGACTTACGAAAAAGACGGAAGATGGGGTTATGTGTTGTTCGATAATAACGGCAGTCCCCTTACCGGCTGGCAGGAGTATTCCGGTGAATGGTATTATGCCGACTCGGAAGGGTATATGTACTTCAACAGATGGCTAAAATATAAAAACTATTATTACTATTTTGACGATAACGGTCATATGGTAAAGGATGCCAAAGATTATTTTGTTGATGGAAGGCTTTACAATTTCAATGCCAACGGTATCTGCACCAATAATTCCGGTACAAAGGTTAGTGGCTGGCATGAAATAAAAGGAAAAGACAAGCCCGAAAATATAAACTATCAGGTATATGTTTATGTGGGATCTGACGGTGCAACATATAAAGACAAATGGCTGAATTATAAGGGTGCATGGTACTATTTCGACAGTTCAGGATATATGGTTGCAAATACCTATATTATCGAAGATGGCAAGATTTATGAGTTTGATAAGAACGGTAAGTGCAAAGATCCGAATCCGGCTCATAAAGGTTGGTATAAGATGGTCATTAATACTGATGATTTCAAGTTTGAAGGATGGTACTATTTCGGTTCAGACTATCGTTTTCTGAAAGGCTGGCAGAAACTTAACAATAAGTGGTATCACTTCGACGAATACAGCGGATTGATGGACTGTAACGGACTATATGCATTCGGTGAAAATAACACTGAATGGTGGCACTTCAAAAAGGATGGAGAATTAGTCATCGGCTGGTACAAGTATGAGGGTTACACATGGTATTATTCTGATTCCAGCGGAAGAGCTTTCTCTGACGGTTGGTTCAGTTATGGCGGTAAGTGGTATTATTTTGTCGGTTGTGCAGCTGTCTACAATGTCGAATATTTTTTGATCAATGACGTATATTATGATTTTGATGAGGAGGGTGTATGCCTGAATCCGGAAGGAAGACCTATGGGTGTTCTCATCATCGAGCGGTATGCTGATAAGTAAATCAGGATTTCAACAAAAAATGGACAGGAGTTGTTTCGAAAGAAACAGCTCCTGTTTTTTATTCGAGAAGAATGCACAAGGCTGAAGCCTGTTAACTCTGTGTGTGAAGTAACCGGAGATATCAGGCATAATGCCGCAGTTTTGCACGGAAATTGATACAGTCTTTTGTTGTAATCAAAGTATCTCAAATAAAGGGGAGGTCTATACTATGGGATTTAAGAAGGGGTTTGCCATTGCGATGACTGCGGGAATGATGCTGACATTCGTGCCGATGGTTTCTTTGGCTGATGAAACCGGCTGGAAAAAAATGACTTACGGATATGAAGGCTGGCGCTATTACGAGACTGATTTTTTCTATTACAAGAATACCTGGAAGAAGATCGACGGTGTTTGGTACTATTTTGATAATGTGGGTTATGCAATCATAAATGCCGAGAACTATACGATCAACGGTAAGGATTATGACTTTGATGCAAGCGGCGCATGCATTGATCCGTATCCTGCAGAAGAGAAGATAACAGGCTGGTACAAAAGAAGCCGGAGTGTCTGCAGCAACGATTATTCATACATTAAAAGTGATTGGTATTACTACGATTCAGACGGTAACGCGTGCTCGGGTTTTAAGAAGATAGACGGCAAGTGGTATTATTTCGATCTTGAGACTAATAAGATGCATGTTACTCAGCCTTATGATGCCGGCGAGGACATTGACGGCGACTACTACTTTTTTAAAGAGAATGGCGAGATGGTAACAGGCTGGTATAAAGCAGGCGATTACTGGATCCTTGCAAGACCCAACGGTAAGCTTTATTCATATGAATGGTACCCAAACGGTGGTAACTGGTATTATTTCTGCGGAAGAAGGATGCTCGCAAATGTGGAAAATTACTGGCTCAATGACATCTATTATTCATTCGATGCCAACGGCGTTTGCATAAATCCCGGCGCAAAGGTTGAGAAGCACACCGGATGGTTTAAGATGTTCGGAGGATTCGAGCAGGATTATGACTGGTTCTACTTTGACTCAAACGGAGAGCCTTATAAGGGCTGGCATAAGATCGATGGCAAGTGGTACTGCTTCGCTTCCGGTAACGGCATTATGTATGATGATGGCATAAGTTATGTTGACGGAAAGTATTATATGTTCAAATCGAGCGGAGAAATGGCAATCGGGTGGACATATTATACTGACAGATGGGCCAATTCTTTCTGGTACTATAGCGGTTCGGATGGAAGTTTATATACGGGTTGGAGACAGATCAACGGAAAATGGTATTATTTCGCTCCATCCGGTAACTATATGTATTCAGACGGCAGATTTATGATCGAAGGTAAGAGATATGTATTTAATCCTGATGGCGCGATGGTTACAGGCTGGTCTTCTTATGATACAAAAGGAAATTATACATACTGGTTCTATTCGGATTCCGACGGCGTATGTTATGAGAGCAAATGGCTTAACTACAAGGGTTCCTGGTATTATTTCGATCAGTACGGTCAGATGGTAGCGGATTTTGAAGAGTATGAGATCAACGGCAAACTCTACGACTTCGATGCTAATGGTGTCTGCCTGAATCCTTAATATTTCTGTTAAAATAACGGTGATGATTTAAGACCGGATTTGTCCGAAGGGGCAGTTCCGGTCTTTTATTTTGCGGACCGGATAGAGAAAAAACTTTACATAGTGCACAAAAACAGGCGTTCCGGTTTTAATAAAAGTATTTTTACATTTTGGTATAATCGAAATACTATAAAAAATCAGGAGGAGAGAATAATGGGAATTAAGAAAATCTTAGTTGCTGCTTTCTCTGCCGGAGTTATCTTGTCATTGGCTTCTGTTGCTGCCATGGCAGACTCGACCGGTTGGAGAGAGGACGAATGGGGCTGGCGCTATTACACTTCGGAAACCGAATGTGTTGAGGACCAGTGGAAGAGCATCGACGGCAACTGGTACTATTTCATGGAAGACGGTTATGCATTGACGGATTGCTGGGCATATATCCAGCACAAAATGTACCACTTCGATAAAAACGGTCACATGGAGAAGAACAAGTGGATCGCCTGCGGCAAGCATGTTGCACAAGACTTTGATATTAACGGATCGATCACAGAAGGATCAAGCTATTATGCCGGAAAACAGGACTACCGTTATGTCGGTTCAGACGGTGCAGCTTATGTCGGATGGAAGAAGATAGGCGGATCCTGGTACTACTTCAGTGATGATAAAAGTAGCGAGTTTGGCAGATACGGTCTTATGCAGATCGGCTGGCTGGAAGACAAGGACGGTTCCAGTTACTGTTTTGACGGCAACGGAAAAATGATCACAGGCTGGTTCAATCCCAAGGATGATATCTGGTTCTATTTCGGATCTGACGGCCGTGCAGCTAAGAAATGGGCTAAGATCAATGGTGACTGGTATTGGTTCTATCCTTATTATGAAGAGAGAACCGGATGTTCATGTGCTATGACAACCGGCATAAGCGGGGGTGTCGATGATGCTACCGAAACTTACCAAGAGTTCCTGTTATCAGACAGCGGCAAGCTTGTCTATGGCTGGAATAAATATGACGGTGAATGGTATTACAATGATTCCAACGGCTTCCTGTATAGGGAAAGATGGCTTAAGTACAACGGTAATTATTATTATTTTGACTACAATGGCTGTATGGTAAAAGATGCTAATGATTATTTCGTTGACGGACGCCTTTATAATTTTAATTCCAGCGGGATATGCACAAACAATTCAGGAAAGAAGATAAACAGCGGCTGGTTTGAGATAAAAGGCAAAGCAAAACCCGATTATTTAAGATATGATTCTATATGGGTCTACATAGGAAGCGACGGTTCCGTTTACCGCGATAAGTGGCTGAATTATAATGGCTGCTGGTATTATTTCCTCTCTGACGGTATGATGGCTTCGGGTGCCGGATATATAGTTGACAATGGCAAAGTATATGAATTTGAAGATGACGGCAAGTGCAAGAATCCGAACCAGCATTATACCGGATGGCATTGTGTTAAGGATTATTACGAAAACGAGACATGGTTCTATTTCGGAACTGACGGACGTATTTTGACCGGATGGCAGAAGATCGATAACAACTGGTACTATTTTTTCTCTGACGGCTATATGGAAAATAATGGAACGTATGACTGGGGCGAAGGTTTTTATCACTTTGCAGAAGACGGCAAACTGATCATCGGATGGTATAAGGATAATTATGATTGGCAGTATTCATACCCTGACGGACATGCTGCCCATGACGGATGGATCAAGATCGACGGCAACTGGTATTTCTTCGAATACGCATGGGCTCGTTCAAGTTGTACTATAATAATCAATGACCGTTACTATGACTTCGATGAGAATGCCAAATGCATAAATCCCGATGGCAGACCTCTCGATGTAATTGTAATCAGAGATTACGATATTGCTGTTCCTGTCGGTTAAAAAACCGAACTGTATCTGAATTGATCAAATACTGAATTGCGGGGCTGTCTCAAAGCAAAATGAGCAATGTCATTAAGTTAAGCTGACGTTGACTCACGGAGACCACAAAAACAAATCAAAAAGAGACTGGAGAATCAAAAGCTTCAGTCTCTTTTCATTTTCCGGGCAGCGTAAACAGACAGATTGAGTCTGCTTTTTGG
>JAIKWL010000028.1 GCA_024684815.1 Saccharofermentans sp.
TGATAATCGTCTCAAACATTTAGACCACTTCACTCCCGTGCGTTTTTCGTGATGAGTATTGTTATAGTGCGTAAAAGAGAACCCTCTGAGCTTGATTTAGGTTCTGATTTACGCACTTTCACTTTGCTATCTCCGAAGCAACACGCCAGTGAAACAGGCGAACGTAAATTGTACGCAAATCTTTAAAAAAGCGTTCAAATTTACGTAAATTCCTGCAAATTTACGCAAAACCGAACGCGATTTGGCAATTTTGCGTTCAAATTATGTAAATCTCAAGCATGAGAACGCTAAATCAAACAACTTGCATAAAGCGCAAAATAAAGCATGTAACAACGCAGAAAAAACATCTCGCCAAATCCCGGTTTGCCGGGTTGATACATAAGCTATTCGGTCTGACTGTCAGCCGTTCCGCTCGGACAGGTATGTGTTTGTCCTGTTGATGATAATGTCTATCGCCTGATCAATGGATTTCTGGCCTTCAAAATATGCCGGGATCTCTTCGCTGACAATGTATGCGATCGCAGGATCTGTCTTCGCTGCAACTGAACATGACCTTACGATGATCTCATAGTCATCAACAGCATCAAATCCCACTTCATTTGCCAGTCCCATACTCCTGAGATCCGTGATATCACATCCAATCCCGATCATCTGTTCGCGCAAGTCATTATTCTGTTCGATCATTGCACGTGCAGAAGATTTATATACACCCGTATTAACCGGAGTAACATATTCCGTTCTGCAGTAGATTTCCTGAATATCATCAGATAAGAGCATCTTTATAAATCCGATACAACCAGTTTTATTCTTAGCAGATGATGATACGGCAACTGAATCCGTCACGTAGACTGACGGGCCATGTCTTCCCGTGGAAGGGATGCCTAAAACTGTAATTCCTTCTGTTAAGGTACCGGCGTATCCCAGATACTCTTTTATCGTATTGAAGTACTTATAAACAGCAGGATTTCCTTCATCGATCTGCTCGAAATAACCGTCGTAATCATCGGTATAGTCTATGAAATTAACATTCTCATTAATGTATTCTGCCAACGTTCTGAACTCTTCTGAATTGAAATCCGGTGTTCCGTCATCCTTCATGAATTCATTGGACATGAGTTTAAAGCAATTGATGAGATAATCTGACTTATCCATCAGTATCGGATCGTCGCCGTTGCAAACTGTACTGACAAATTCCTTATATTCGTCAAAAGTAAAGCCTTTCTGCCCTGCACTGACCGAAGAAGATGATGTGCAGATTCCTCCGATGTTGAAAGTAAGAGGAACCGTGTAGAGTTTACCGCCGGTCCTGCAGGCATCGAAAATATTATCAAATGAACCTTCAGCAGATATATCATCAGTAAGATCGGCAAAAACCACAGTATCAATTGACGGAGTAAAATCAAAACCGTTCATGATCAGATCCGGACCGTCTCCTGCAAGGATATCAACCTTAAGCTTATCAACAAGTGTCATCTTCGCCTTGAACATCTCCTCTTCCGAAGCCTCATAAATATCAACACCTGTCGAGGAAAGATAGTACTGGGGATCAAAGGATATATAGTAATCAGAGTCTGACTGATTAAATCTTAAGACAGCCTCAGCCGTTGCATAATCAATCACATCAAATGAGGCAAGAGTGATCTCCTCCTTTTTTGCCGTGGGGTCTTCTTCAGACTTTTCGAGAACGATCAGCTTGGGCTCTGAAACGAGATCAGCATATTCTGCCAGGTATACATTTCCGCCGAATACGTATCTGTCGCCTTCATTTTGCACGAGCTCCATGTTGCGCAGCAGGTAAAGGTTGGCATTGGCTCTGTCGTAATCAAGTATCCTTTCGGTCTGTTTCTTTTCAAGATCGACCTTAAAGAGTCCGTCTTCATCCGAGGACAAAAAACCAAGACCTTCCTTGTAAGACATTCTGAACAGCGAATCGGAATTACCCAGCCACTTGAGATCTTCATCAGCTTCACTGTATGAAGCATTTTTAAGATCGACCATAAAAAATCCAATACCACTTGATACACCTTTTTTAGTGGTATTGAACGGGACAATTATTCTGCCGTCACCGGTATCGATCATGGGGAATGAAGAGTTCCATACGGCCTCAGGACTTTTAAGTTCTATCGATCTCACTTCGCCGTCTGATCCGATGATATCAAGCATTGAAGAATCATAGGAACCGTAAGTACCATAAGACAAAGCAGTATACCCGTCAGAGAAAGCAGTCTCTCTTATAAACAGCTCACCTGTTTTCTTATATGAAAAAACAACTTCTTCAGTCTCGATATCCAAAAATACAATTGTGATATCATCAGTGTTTCCTGATCTGTATGAGATGATCACCTTGTCACCATTAACAGAAGGATCTGTGCCAATATATCCGTTTATTCCGTTCTTTTCGGCTATGTCTTTACAATTAACAGATTTTATATAATTCCCTTCATTGTCATAGAGTTCGATCGAAGTGCCCTGGTAGAGAGAATAGTCACCATACGAGTAATCGAAATCTGAAGGAATAGGCTTTTGGTAATCAACTGACAGCAATATCCTGTCATCGATCATTCCCATAAAATTAGAATAAAGCGAGTCGTATTCCGACTGAACATAATTAAGTTCCAGATCTATCGTCTTTGCATTATACCAGTCACTTTTTTCTTCTTTTTTCTTACCTGCACATCCTGTAAAACAAACAGGCAGCATATGCGCCATCACCAGAATAACTGCAATACTCCCGGAATATCTGTTCATAAAAATACACTCACCAAAATCCTATTAATCACCTGAAATAATAACTATGATTATACATAATCAGACAAAACCGCATATCCATATACATGTGCAAAACTGCGGCATAAAATCTCCCGCACGGCACAGATGCAGTGCGGGAGAAAAACACTTTGTATTGCTTAATTATTTGCGCTCATCCAGGACCTTCTGTACTCTGTCCTGAGCAATCTTTACAACTGAATCAAGATCCTTCTGACCCGAGAAATATGCCGGCATCTCTTCTATCAGGATAAGGGATATCGCAGCATCTTCCGAACTCATTTTCGAGCAGGTCAGAATTGCATTCTCAAGTTCATCAAGCTGCTCTTCTGTGAACTTTACTCTGTTATTAGGCTGGGAATAAGCATCGTAGTAACCGTAGTCAGGCTCTAAGCCTTCCTTATTGAAAACAGCTACAGCTTCCTTACCTGCATTTTTGAATGCTTCACGGTTAAGGACAAAGATTCCGCTCATTGCCATATCTTTCTGGACTTCATCTGACAGGAGCATCTTTACGAATTCACCGCAGGCATCTTTATTGGTAGCCTGTGCGGATATCGCAACCGATGTATATGCTCCGACCATGGGGCCTCTGCCGTCAGCCGAAGGAATACCGAGAACCGCCGTAGCACCGTTTGTGTTTTCCACTGATTGGAAATAATTGAAGTAACTGTAGCAGCTTGAGTAAACAGCAGGTTCCGTCTCCTTGGGTTCGCTGCCATCATATACATATGATACGTTGTACATTTCATCCCAATCGGTATTCTGCTCCTGAACATTATCCTTAACATAGTCAGCAAGGACCTTAAATTCGGGAGCTGAAAAATCAGCTTTTCCGTTTGAAATGAATTTTTCCTGCATGTTGTTGAAGAGCGTTACAAAATAATACTTCTGTCCTGACGAGATAATGTCTTTTCCGTTCAGTGTCTTATCAAGGAATCTTATATATTCGTCAGTTGTAAAACCTGTGCCGGATGCACCTGCATTTGCACTGTCGGTCTGTATTCCTTCAAGGGAGAAACAGACAGGAAGATTAAAGAGCTTACCGTCAACTTTTGAAGCTTCGATAACGTTAGTAAAGTACTTGTCAGAGCTTAACTTTTCCACATAAGGAGACAGATCCGCAAGGTAGGTCTCATTATTAAGCTGACCGTAGTAATTGATATCCATGAACATATCCGGACCTTCACCGTTGATGATATCCATGGCCAGCTTGTTTGTCACATCCGTGGAGTAATTGAGTGAAGCCATCTCCATATCATCTTCACTTTCGATATTGGTTGAATCATAAGTGATCATCTTCGAATAGCGTGAAGAAACTTCAATGAAATAATCAGTACTGTTCTCATTATATTTCGCTATAACATCTGAGATCTTATCTTCAAGATATCCGTATGATGAATACAGTTCAAGGATCGTCTTTCCCGCATGAGGATTCTTGTCGGCTTTTGTAAACTCGTAGATCGAGAAATCCGCATCCATCGAAGTGTAGATCTGCCTGAAAGCTGACTGAACATACTGGGTGCCGTAAAGAATGAAAGAATCCTCATCAATATCAGCGACAGATAAGTTCATAAGGATATTTCTGTTAACTCCGCACCAGCTGTAATTAAATACTTCTTCAGTTGTCTTGTTCTTCACATCGATCTTGAACACACCTGAAGGCAATGTATAGTACGGAATACCGTCTGAACCGAGGAAAGAATTATAGAAAACCGTCTGGTCCATCCAGTCATAATCCTTCTTGTCAGCGGTTGTTTTTTGACCGGTCGTAAGATCGATCGTGTAACATTCCCAATCGGTATCAGTATCTGTGGCAACAAGGATCTCCGTATCACTTAACGGAATAGGTGAACTGAACAGATACATATTCTTATTTTCTGACTTGAAATCGACAGTCCTGCGTTCTCCGTCAGGAGAAGTAATATACATCACATATGAAGTATATTCCTGATTCCAATTGTTCTCGATCTCAATTAAGTAACCGTTGATCTCACATGTCTTCTCGATCTGACCACCGGAATCACGCGTTTTTGTATCGAGGATCTCTTTTGTTTCAAAATCAAAATCGATCTGCTTGTAAGTCATTTCATATGTATTTTCATCAAACGTACTTATCATTGCTGACAATACTCCGTCTTTGAAATTTGCAGATTCGATGTAATCACTGTCTGAAACAACTTCGGAAAGATCAACGACTTTGGTCTCGCCGGTCTGTCTGTTATAAACAGATGCAGTAGCAACCTGATAATCTCTGTAATCGACAGTTGACCAGTCCACATTATCGGGCATCTTATAACTACCCATGGTATATGCCACGATATTCTTCTCATCACAACCGATAATCTCGGTATAAGAGTATTCAAGGTCTTTACTCTCGTCGATACCGCGGTCGAGTTCAATGGCCTTGGCATCAAACCAGGGCATATCATTGGTAATCTTCTTACCTGCGTGGCCTTTTGACTGGCCACCTGTCTTAGTGCATGCTGCAACGGACAAAGCCATTGAAACAGCAAGCACGCCTGCAACGAGCTTGGGTGATTGTTTTTTCATAAGCATGTCTCCTTTTATCCCTGGAGTTAATTATACGGGAAAAATGCGAAAATCAATAGTGAATTCTCACGCAAATAACAGCCGTTCTGTATGATCCGGCAAAACCCTTGACTGTTAATGTCCTGACCTTTTACTTATCGGAATCCATAAAGACTCTTGAACCCGTAGCGCCGGTCTGACCCTGATATTTGCCGTTATAAGGATTTTCCGCATGGTCGTCCATCTCTGCAAAGACCAGCTGCCCTACTCTCCTTCCGCTCTTAAGTTCAATCGCGCATCTGTTGGCATTATATAATTCAAGCGTTATCTCACCTTTAAAACCGGGATCCACCCAGCCTGCATTCTGGATAAACAATCCCATTCTCCCCAGAGAACTCCTGCCTTCGACAAAAGCTGTAAGATTATCAGGCAGTTCAAAATATTCCATCGTCGTGGCAAGTACGAACTGTCCCGGCAATATGAGATAGGTATCTGCAGTGATCGTCTTATATTCGATCCTGCTTCCGAGAGTGATTATTCCTGACGGTGTATCATCGACGACACTGAATGTGTTGCCGAGTCTTATATCAACGCTTGCCGGCTGGATCTGTTCTTTTGTGACCGGCTCGATTACAAGTGTCTTTTCTTCAAGCATTCTGCTGATAGTTCTGTCTGATAAGATCATTTTTCTGATCCTCCCTGTCCCTTTGGTGTATCAACAATTGTACCATTCATTCTGACGGTACAAATATTACGATTTAAGTAAATCCCAGAAGTTGGACATAGCTTCGGGGGAGATAAGACATTATATTTTAAGAAAAAAAGAAATTTACAAACGTATTTAAGCAGATAGAGTTCTTGTAGGTTGTTATAAAGGATATTAATCCATATCCTTTATAAATTATCTGTTTATATCCATCCGTAAAAATGTTTCAATGTATACTGATATAATCGTTACGATACAAATAAAAAAAGGGTAACAAAGTTTTATATGGCATTATTGTGAAGATTGATTTTCTATCGAATGTTGTTTCGCAGTTTTCTATTAAGCTCATTTGCAAACATACACATCACCAGTAATTGCGTTTACAAGAACAGGTTTGTTCTCAGCGATATCTTCACCAACGCATAGGTAATTGGATTGTACATATATTACCCAAAATGGATAAAAGAACATGTTGTTCGTATCTCGTGTTTGTCCGTTACTCATATCAGATAGTACGATAGTAAGATATGCTAACTCTGCAGCATAAATGTGTAATTCTTTTTCTTTATCAGTTGAATCAGAAATAATTAGAGAAATATCGGGCAGAGCCTTCTCCATTGCCTGCTCAAATGATATTATTGGCTGATCATTTAAATATGGTTCCATTTTTTTATCATTCGTATGAACTTCATATATATCTATACCATCATAAAACATTTTATTAGCGCTATCAAAAATTAGAGTTTCCATCTTGTTTTTATCATCATAATCCTCATATCGTCCGTTTAGAGTAGAAGGAATGCCAACGTTAATTCCGCCTATAGATTGTCTTGTAACATACAAATTTAATGCTCTATTCTTAATTGTATCAACGTATATTTCTTTATCCAAATCTGTATCATAGGAAGTTATTGTATATAGACTTGTAGATATTGCCGGGAATGTAATCTTCACCATATAATCACTAAAAACAACATCTGAAAATGAATTTTGTATCACAGATGCTTGTTCAAAGTCTGATGATATTATTCTTGTCGTTGATTTAATAACGTCTTCCCTTTCTGAACGGGATAATTGTACCTGCTTAGAACTATCAACATCAGTCTCAAATTGTCCATCCAACAATCTTTCTGATTGAAATAATACCCTCTTCCAGAGATTAATAGGATTTTCGAATAAATCCTCATCAAATGAAATTACCTTGTACACATTAGCTGTTTTAGGACATTCTTGTGTGAACATCACTCCTTCCAGATATTGTTTTTCTTCACCATCTTCATATTTAATTGTAAAGGTGTAATTGTTGGAATCAATTTCTGCTAGTGTTTGTCCGCATTCGACTATCGATAAAGATGAGTTTGTGGTATTATTTTCTTCAAGTCTCACAGAGCACCCTGTAAAGAGTATTGATATAATAACTGTCATGATGACAATAATTCTTTGTAATTGCTTATCTTTTTTCATTTGTAATTCTCCGTTATATAAAGATCTAATCTGGACTGAAGTGTTTTAGCAATATCATCTTCGCTCTTTTTCTGTAAATAATACGAATTGATCTCTTCACAAATCAAATTATATAATCCCCAATCATAAGAAATTACCATATCTACACTATTTACCATCGAACAATAGTCCGATATAATCCATTCAGGTACATTTTCTTTTTCATTAACTATACTGTTCCACATAATATCCGTTTCTGGTACCATATCCGGATTAGATGCATATTGACAATAATCTTCAAAAACAGAATTGATAACTGGATTGTTTCCTTGACCTATTTCAATTTTCTGAACCTCTTCTGACAACATATATCTTATAAACTTCCAACAAGCATCTGAATTCTCTGTATCAGCCGATATAGCTACAAGACCATCGGGACGTGCTGCATGAACAGATCCGTAAATAGATGGAAAACCTAGGTAAACAAAACTATCATTTAGTTTGTTTTCTATATTATAGAGATCATATAGGTTGCCTAAATATGTTCTTCTGCATGTCAAATAAGTTCCATCATGAACTGATTTCATATCTGCTATATAGTTAGTTTGAGCACCATATGGTATTCCGTTTCTAATAGAATAATCAATTACTTCTTTCAGTTCTTTCTCAGAAACAAACGTTTTTTCTGAATATCGGTCTATAAAATCACCCAAAGAATATCTTAAGATCTGATCTGCATATTCTGCAGCAGGCATATCTCCACGAACTGGAAGCCCGGTTTCTTGAGACATCTCATCTATTTGATTATAAGTAATGTCTTCATCTGAAAATATGCTGCGCAGTCCAAAATCCCCATCAAAATAATATGCCGGAAAAATCTGATAACAAACCCCATTTCTCGTAATTGTATCCTTAATAGACGCAACCATATCATCCATTTTGAAATCAGGATCATTTTCCATAATCGGAAGCATATCAACAACCAGTCCGGCATTATACATATATCTATAATCAAAATCTGTACCATAGTAAAGATCCGGTGCATTTCCATCATTAAAATACTTAATTAACTTAACAATTTGTGATTGTGCCTCAACACCCGTAGTATATGAATATTCATAACGATAATCATCCAAATACACTCTATATTGATCTTGAGATGTATTAAACATATAAACTGCCCATTTAACAGCTGTGGATAACTCAACACCATACCCGCCAATAGTGATTGGAATTCGTTGTGAATAAACATTTGCTGGTATATTTTTAAATATAATCAATTCGATCTCATAATCTTTATACTCATATATTTTTCCAAATCTGGCATTTCCATAAGCTACGTTGCTTTCAAACAATACTGCTTTGTATGCCGGTTTTACATCTACATAATTCCATTCGGTTAATGGAATAAGCGACTTTATATCAACATTAAATTTATATACACCTTTATCAGAAAAAAATAAATCTTCATTAATTTCATTTATTAATAAATCATCTATATTCTTTTCACAAACTTTCTTCATTTGCTCTTTAATGAAATCACACTCATGAAAAATCAGTCGATCGCGAACTTCTTGAACAAGATAATACTTACCTTGATCTTGATAGAAAGTTCTGATATTGTCCAATCCCTGAATATTAATTCTATCTGTTTCGTTCCCATCTTTTGAGTAACGGTATATACTACTTGCGGTTATCTTAACAAATCCATCATCTATCGGATAAAGACCTAGAATATTATCGTTTGCCTTAATCTCAGAAATAATATCTCCTCCATTAACATCAATAACATACTCAGTTTTAGAATTCTGTTCTATACAATACAATTTTTCATCAACAATCACCTGATCATTTGAATTTGCACACTTTACAGGCAAAGAAACCCGGTTAATTAGTTTTCCCTTTGAATCAATCTTATATAGTAAATAATAGTTTTCCGGTCCTTCCACTTTTTCGTCCAATTTCTCACCAAATACCAAAAGATAATAATAACCGTTCGAATATAGATTTGCATAAATATTCTGGCCGTAACCATCAACAGATTCCACATTAAAGGAACTGCATTCATACCAAAACCTATCAGTATTAACAGGTTCAATCTTTTCGGAACAGGCACAATAAAAGAACGGTATAAATAAAAAACATATAGTAAGAATGGTCACGATTTTTCTTTGCATATTCACTTCTCTCTCATTAAAAAATGCATTGTCCTAAATTTATTATAGAACAATGCATTTTTGTTTTGTTGTGAATCAATAATTCAGGTAATCAAATGTAATATATACGTGCTTTGAAGTATCATTATGTAAATTATATGTATGACTGCCGGAACTGGTAACATGGTATGTTCCACTTTTTTGCGGCATGTTGATATTACACACTTTATCAGAATCAACGTTCATATCCGCTTTTAAAGATAAGTCATACAAATATGCTCCAACCGCCAGATCATTATAATAAATGTATGAAACTTCATAACTAAAACTGTGGCCACCACCGGACGAAGCATATGCTGTTCCAACATAACCAATAGCACCGGCATTGATAGAATATGCATTGCTGATTGATGCGTATCCCGCCAAAACACTTACACACATTACTACAGATACTATTTTCTTAACAACATTTCTTATCATAGTAAAATCCTCCATAACTATGAATATATACAACGGTTCCATTCCAAATTCAGAATTACAGTATGTTGTATATCTTATTATGAAATCTTCCACATTGTTCTTTACCTTCGTTTCATTTTCACTTCTTAGGTCTCTTAGGCTGATGATAGATAGTTACACAACCCGGAATCGGTGGATCAATTGATTGCTTCTTGGCAACAACCTTTACCGCCTTCAAGATTTTCTTTTCGATAATCTTCATATGCTATTCCCCCTTTCTTTCTTATTTCCAACAGCATAGAAATTGCACAAATTACAATTCCATAACTGATATAAAAGCAAATGTTAAGAGGGGAATGAAGCAAAACCAGTAAAAGTAATATTGAAGCTTCCAATATCACAATCAACCTTGACAGCCGCTTTGCTTTTCTAAATTCGCAATTGTTCCAATCTATATTGGGATTGTTGATTGCACCAATTAATATGACAATTATCATTGACATTATCAATCTCCCCCTGATAAAATAAAATTATCTTTTCGACAAGCGGGAATACTACAATGCCTGACAATGATACAGTAGTTGATGCTATCAAGCAGCCACTAAAACTTTTGCAATGAATTCCTCCACTGTATCTTCTAATAACTGAGAATGAAATTAAAAATACAACTATTTCAAGAAGACGATTAAGGATTATAGAAAGCAAAAATATAATGGAATATGATATGATCTTTTCAAGCAATATTTGAACGCCATAGTTATACTCCTCAGCGTCTTTTTCCGAAATCAGATTTACCGACATCATTCTGGCTACTATCTTTGACGCAACCTGATCCATCTATTGCCTCCTGATATTGCATCTATATACGATATAACACAGGCATAAGTGGATTAAAACGGGATGGTAAATATTTGGCAAGTTTGGTTGAAATTAGGCAAGTTTGGTCGAAATTAGTCAGGTTGGGTACCTTGCAAAGGTATTATAACAACTGATACAAACTCTTTTTCTTCCTTTTCGAAGAAGCAATTACCCCGGTTGCGATTAACCGCCTCTTTGATATTTACAAGACCATAACCATGTGGAACAACATCTCTCTTTTTGCTCTTCATTTCTGTATCATTATTTTTGTATGAATTTCGACAAGCAAAAATTAATTGACCTTCTTCAATTACAGTTTTTATCGATAGAAATCTATTATCTTCCGGACATTGTTCAGCGGCTTCAATTGCGTTATTAAGGATGTTTGTAAAAATAACAATACAATCACGATCTTCCATCTTCAATGATGAAAGATCTTTCAAAACAAAACGAAATGTAATTCCTTTTTCTCTCGCTTCCGCATACTTCGTATTAAGAATGGTATTTATAAGACGGTTGCCTGTCTCAAATACATTGGTATTATTTACAAGCTCAGTATTTTGAACATTGAGAATCTCTTTCATCTGCTCATATTGTTTTTCTGCTATCAGACTCTTTAGCACGGTTATCGTATTCTTAAACTCATGTTCTCGTTTACCTAATATATCCCTTTCATTTGTAATCTGCTCATATAATTGAACTATACCCTTTGCGTGAATAATCTCCATTTCATTACGCTGTGCTTCAAGAACTCTTTGTGATTCCTGCTTGATAAACCAAAATATAAAAAGATTAATAACCAATAAAGAAGCGGCCATATACGTTATGAAATTAGCTTGAGTTATATTAACGGGGCCATCAAAACTATATATCAATAATGCAATTAAGCTAAGTGAATATAGAGGAAAAACCAAGTAAATTAACCAAAGCTTAGTATCTATTATAGTTGTTTTCGTTTTAATGAATAGTTTTCGCAAAATAAAAACGATTATAAGTTGTATAAACTGACTGGCTGCACCCATATATACTGAAATATCACTTTCCATAATCTGAGCAATTCTAAGATTAGGATCAAAGTATCTGTGAATTGCTGCAACAAAGAAATCACAAGCAATAGCAAGTATATAAAACAATGTCGGGATCACTAGAATCATTACTTTGTTTTTCTTTTTGTAAAGAAATACCGCAAAGACGATATTAATTATTACTACAATAACAATTCTACAAACTAATGTACCCTCAAAAAAAGTACCTACACCCAAACTAGCCAATATCCAAAGAATAGTAACTACAAAAACAAATATAATAGATCTTTCTTCTCGATCCAAAAATGCCGAACAGAAAAGCTGTGCCAAAATAACATATACTATGGCATTAACAACGTCATAAATCATCCTATTTCCCCTTTAATTAAACAAAAATTCCTATTAACTTCTTCGAATCGATTTCTGGCAATTGGTATTCTTATAGTATCCTTGCCACTCTTTTTAATTATCACCTCATATCTCTTTAACTGCACTGAATTCTTCAGGTTAATAATATATCTTTGATGTGCCCTGATAAAATGTTTTGGTAATTCTGTCAAAGCATCATCAAGGCTACAGCGTCTTATATAAAACGTAGAATCCTTCTCTTTTACAAAATATTCAATATAGTGTTTCTCGCTTTTGATAAATACTATGTCATCTATAGCAATCTCAATATTACCATCGCTTAATTCAAGCAAGAGAGTCTTGGGAGGTTCTGTCCTGAGAATAAATTCTACACATTCGATCAATTCCGCATTAAATGTTTCTTCTTGCTTGACAAGATACCTTACAGCATTGTATTTATATCCTTCTCTTGTAAAATCATAGTAATTGGTAGCAAAAGCAATTTTAGCATTAGGATACAAAACATATATTTCACGCGCCGTTTCAAAACCGGTTAATCCATCCATTTCATAATCTAGGATGAACAAATTGTATTTGCTAATAACCTCGCCCTTCGATAGCAGATCTTCCCCAGATGAATATATATCACATTTGAATTCAACTTTTCTATCTGATAAATACCGCTCAAGCATGCCTTTTTCTAATTCAAGAAAGGATCGTTGATCATCACATAATGCAATGCGTATCATAAACACCTCAAACATTTTTACACTATCAGACAAATTGATTATATCATGACATCAACAGATCCTTATAAATTGTTATACTGATTTTACTACATATTAAATAACGACAGAAATTACCTTCAAATTATTGAAAATTTAATATAATGATTTCTAAATATACTCACATAAATATCACACTGTCTTTTTTGTCTAAACATTTATATCTGTTTTTCAAATTCAGATAATGTTTCTGTCAAAGATCAAAAATACTGATCTGTTTATCCGGCAGTTCATTCATATATCTGAAGCATTCATCAGGATCACACATGATGCCGTTATCTTTGCAGATGCGTTTAAAGATCTTCATCAGTTGCTTTGCGTTGGGACTCGGAACTTCATATGAGTTTCCATAGTGATAGATATATTTATCTTTGATACCGGGGAAATGCTTATCGAGAGCAGCATAGAAATATTCCCTGTCGCCTTCTCTTAATGTAAGCCCCATGTCGAAATTGATAATGCCTTTCACACCGACACGCACGCATTCTTCAAGGATCGCGGTGATATTTTCTTCGGTATCATTTACAAAAGGCAGTACAGGTGTCAGCCATACCACTGTCGGAATGCCGCGCTTATTCATCTGCTCAAGCACTTCGATACGTCTTTTGGTGTTGCACACATTAGGCTCGATAATACTGCAGAGATCATCATCGTATGTCGTTAAAGTTATCTGGACAACGCACTTCGCTTTTTTATTGATCGAATCAAGCAGATCGATATCATCAAGTATCATATCGGATTTAGTCTGAACCGCAACTCCGAATCCGTATCTTTCTATTATCTCAAGGCATTTTCTTGTAAGGCGGAGTTCCTTCTCGCAATGCATATATGGATCAGACATGGAACCTGTGCCGATCATGCACTTCTCACGTTTGGATCTGAGAGCTTTCTCCAAAAGCTCGGGAGCGTTCTTCTTCACTTCGATATCTTCAAATGCGTGTGTGAACTGGTAGCAAAGACTCCTGCTGTCGCAATATATGCAACCGTGCGTACAACCACGGTAAATGTTCATACCGTGATATCCGCCTTTATTGTGGAGTATTCCTTTTGCTTCTACGAAATGCATATATTGAGTATAACAAAAACATTCCTTCGAGGCACATGAAAAAGCCGGCCTTAAGCCTTAAAGTTAAAGACCGGCTTGATAACTTCAATTACATCCACTGAAGCTTTGATGACATCTATGATATCGTCCAGAGACTTATATGCCATTGGAGCTTCATCGAGGGTGGATTCGCTGACAGATGTTGTGTATACATCCTTCATTGCTTCCTTGTATTCCTCAAGAGAGAGTGTGTCCTTGGCCTTGGTCCTTGACATGATCCTTCCCGCACCGTGAGGTGCAGAGAAGTTCCATTCAGGGTTTCCCTTGCCGACAGCTATGACAGAACCGTCCCTCATGTTGATGGGGATCAACACCTTCTCTCCCTTGTGCGCTGCAATGGAACCTTTTCTCAAGATCATCTCTTCAGTATCGATATAGTTATGTATCGTGTGGAAGGATTCGCCTGCTGTAAGTCCTGCCATTTCCACGATTATCTCCGCCATTATCTCTCTGCTTCTTTTAGCAAATGCCTGGCAGATCTCAACATCGTGGAGATAGTCTTCAAGATACTTTCCTGAAAGATAGCAAAGATCTTCAGGCATCTTTGTCTCACCTTCATAGACCTTCCATTTGAGTTCCTTCAATGCAGCCTGTATCTCATCCCTTCGTCCCTGCTCTTTGTAGGAACGGATAATCTCATCACGCTTCTCGATATAATCGCCATAACCTCTGTCAAGGTTTACAGCAAGCTTCTGATAGTGTTCTGCGACCTGCTTTCCGAGGTTTCTGGAACCGGAGTGGATCACAAGATACTTAGTTCCGTCAGAGGATTCGTCGATCTCGATGAAGTGGTTTCCGCCGCCCAAAGTTCCGAGAGATCTTTCGAGTCTTTTTGCCTCCTTGAGTTCTCTATAGCAGATAAGGCCGGTAAGATTGAAATGCTCTCTTCTTCCCTCCCATACACTCATGCCGGAAGGAATATAGTGAGCTGCTGCATCGACCTTCATATAATCGATATCGCCTTCCCCGAGTTCCACAGTGTACATTCCGCACCCGATATCAACTCCGACCACATTGGGAACCACCTTATCTGTGACAGTCATGGTTGTACCGATCGTGCATCCCTTACCGGAGTGAACGTCAGGCATTATCCTGATCTTGGAGCCTTCCGTCATCGGGTAATCACACATTCTCTTTATCTGCGCTATCGCTTCGTCTTCAATGACCTTAGCGTAACAGATCGCTGTATTTACCTTTCCCTTTATTTCTATAACATCCATATCATTTACCTCTTTATATGGCGAAGATCCCGCTTTTAATGCAGGGATCTTGCCGTTTGATAATCTTATCTTCTCTTTTTATGCAGCTATCTTCTCATATCTTTTATCAGAGATCACGCTCAACATAAAAGTATATGGGTTAAGCTTGTCATTCTTCAACATTGAGAAGATCTGCGGGGACATACCGGAGACCAGTATGACACCCTGTTCGTTCATTGTGACAGGCTGCTGTCTGTTGAAACTGTTAACGTTCCAGAAGACCAGCTGAGGGAGCTTATAACCGTATCTTTCGAATTCGGCTTTTGCATTTCTGAAGTTTGTCATTTCGGCATTATTCGCGCAGCTGTCGAATTCCATGTCGGAAATGATGATCAGTCTGTCAGGCATATCAGCCTGTTTCAGGCGGTTCTTAACAGCAGTATGCAAGATCAGATCAAAAGTCTTCTCAATATTGGTGTTGCTGCATTCATTAAAACTCATGCAGTATTTGACCTTCTCGAAAATATCTCTTCCCTTGATCTCGATCAGTCTCGGCTTGGAAGAAAACGTAATAAAGTGGTTCTTGAACTGACCTTTGTTACGCTCCGCGAAGTAAATTGCCAAAGACTGTGCGACAGCCGCAGGAAGTGTTTTCGCACCCCAGTACATAGAACCTGAACCGTCAACGACTACCAGGGAATTATCGGAGTTCACATAATTCTCCAGAGCATTCCATGTGGTATCAAGGACCATTCTATCATCTTCGCTCATACCGTTTCTTGCTGTGATAACAGAAGAAACAATATCATAAGGTGTAAGTGAGCTTGTGTGCATGACTGAAGGATCAGCCTTTGCTTTGAAGATAAAGCTCTTATATCTTTCTTCATCATTTCTGATGAATGCCTTTCTGTACTTGTACAAAGCCCTGGAAGGCTGAGCTTCGTATTCAAAAGAATAGTCCTTCTCTCTCAGGTTGTTTTCTATGATCCTGATATAAGATCTTAATGAAGAAAGCATCTTTCTGTATTCGGCATCAGACATCTTCATCTCATGTGCGATCAGTCTGGCAGTCTTCACTGTCTCCTTGCTGCTGGCGTTAACAGAAGGCAACCACTTTGCCATTAAAGATACGTTGGCGTGTGCCTGCATCGCCATCATATCCTTTTCCAGGATTTCCTTGATGTAAGCGATTGCCTCCTGTTCCAGACCTGTACCTATTAACGCCAGTATATCATCGTATCTGCCGTATTCGGCAATATTAGCGATGTTCTTTCTGACGGATTCAGGACTCATTACCGCAAGATATCTGATAACGACTCTGAAGAATCTTCTCTCACCAAGACCGCCTCTGACGTCTCTTGCATAGAAGAGTGTCTTCATTGCGATGTCTCTGTCCTCGGCATAGGCTCTCATGAACCTTGTGATGATCTCATCATCACTTACATTACGCAATGCGCCGGCAACAGCGAACAAATCCAGGCAATCAGACAATGTGCTTGCGTTAGATACTGCGCCATTAGCAGTATATGCTTTGTTTGCTTCCCTTTTTAAAAATTTCAACATTTCCTTTCCTCCTTTTACAAGGTGCCCGGGGATTGCACCCCCCGTTCAGATTAACAGTCTGTTGGAGCTATTCATTGCTGTATGCACCTTTAGTCAACGATATCTGCAAGACACTTTCTTTAATGCAGGATTCGAACCTGCGAACAAAGCCTTTAACTTTGGTGAAACCGCCTCATTTTCATTGCTGTGAGTGTCTTCAACCTCGTTGCACCTATATCGTAGCGCACCGGTTGGGGTTATATAAGCGATAGATTGACACAGAGATTCAACCCCAATATAATTAGCTATATCAGTGATTCTTCGGGAAAATTGAATAAATTTGCAACCCCAAATAGGAGATTCATTATGACAGAGAAGTACAAGATCTATCTTTCAGAAGACACAAAAACCAGACTTGTAAATGATGCAGAACTCTTTGAATTCACCAGAGACGACGGTACCGTTAACCTGAACGGCTTTCTTAAGGAACTAATAGTTAACTATTTTGAACAGTACAGAAATGACAATGACGAATTGTTAAACAGCATATTAAATGAACTAAAATCAGTTAAAACCCTCAAAACAAAAGATGCTTCTTATCTTGCTGACAGGATAATCAAGACATACATCAACAATAATGAGACATCAACAGGCAAGAGCACCGTCATAACTCTTACCGTAAGTGGAGAGTCTTACAGCATCATAAAGATCATAGAGAATAATCTCCTTAAGGATAAGTCCCTTTCGGGTTACATGAAGGATATGTTCCTTTCTTATCTTTCCATTCCCCGTAATAAGCGTGAAGAGATAATCTTTAAGAGTACATATGAATCGATAGCCAAAGCCATCTCGGAAAACAAGCTCATATCCTTTTCTTCGAGAGGCTCGGATTTTAAGACGATAGTTGAACCTTATCTTATTGCCACTTCCAAAGAAGAGCAGTTCAGCTATCTTCTATGCCACGACCAGAAGAGAAGAAAGAACCGTTCGTTCAGGATATCAAGACTAAGCAACGTCTTTGTTTTGACACACACTTTCGAACGTGACAAAGAGACCGAAGAAGAGCTTATCAGGAAGGGCTTAAGAAGCCCTCATTCCCTGACACCGGATGTGCATGCTGTCGTACGGATGACCGATCACGGCAAACTGATGTATAAGATGATCGTAAAGAACAGGCCTGCCGTCACGAAGATCGATGGTAATCTTTACCATTTTGACTGGCCCGAGATGCAGCTTGAAGATTATTTCAGGCGGTTCGGAAAGGACGGTGTCGTGATCAGTCCCAAGTCTTTGAGGAAAAAACTCAGGAACTACTATGAAAATGCTCTCGGCGTGTACGAAGAAGGTTCGTGAAAATGAGTCTGTCTCATAACCCGGGAAGATACGTTTTTGATAGAATTTCAACCCTGTGCACTTTTTTCCGTCGGAAATATGATATATGTGCATTCAAACAGATTGAAAAAATCTCAATTTTATTTATTATATTTTTGAATAATATTTTTAAAAACCTGTCACAAATGAGAGAAGCATGAACAGAAATCAGAAGACGCTTGTTACTACGCTAGTTGCTACATTTATCCTGATGACCTTGCTTGTAACCTATACAACAAGGCTGATGTACAAGTCGTCTTATTCATATATCTATGAACTCGGCAACGACAAAACCGCTGCGATCACGGCCGACCTCGAGAATTATCTGGAAACTGCCAGATCCGTCCTCTGGGTTGCAGCTGAGACAGTTGATTACATGATCGCCAACGGAGCAACTAATGAAGAGATCGTCGAATATATCTCACGTGAATCCGCTAATACCGAAGCACAGTTCGATGAGAGCTATACCGGTATATACGGTGTTGTCCGTGGCAACTACGTGGACGGTGTCGGCTGGACACCTCCGGCTGATTACGATCCGACTGCCAGAGACTGGTACAAGACAACAGTAGCGGCAGACGGACAGGCGATAATCGTATCACCTTATGTTGATGCACAGACCGGAAACGTGATCATCTCAGTCTGCAAAGCCCTTACAGACAGAAATGACGTGCTCGGAATGGACCTGACACTTTCAGGTATTCAGGAAACTGTCGAGAATATCAGTATCAACGGAAGCGGTTACGGATTCATCCTGAATTACGACGGAATGGTAATAGCACATTCTGACAGCGGAGAGAAAGGTAAATACTATAATAAACTCGCCGATAAATCAGAACTCTTTGAGAAAGCAGTGAGCATCGGAAAAGGCAATTTCAAGATGGATGTCGACGGCAAGCACTGCACAGTCTTCGTTGATGAGGTGCTTGATCAGTGGCATCTTGTGATCGTAGTCGAGAATAGCAGCCTCTTTAATGACACACGGAAGATACTTATCGTAAGCGCACTTATCAACCTCATTGTTTTCGGACTGATATCAGGGTTCTATATCATCGGATACAGGCATGAACGCAAAGTAAACAAGCGGATGGAAGAGATGAAGGAGATCGAGCAGAAGCGCGAATACGAAGCAAAGATCCTCATGCTCGAGAAGTCTGCCGCTGACAGTGCAAACAAAGCCAAGAGCGATTTCCTTGCAGATATGTCCCACGAGATCAGAACCCCTATCAATGCCGTACTCGGTATGAACGAGATGATCTTAAGAGAATCGAAAGATGATCAGATACTTGAATACTCATCCAATATCAAGAGTGCCGGAAACACACTCCTTTCCATCATCAACAACATTCTCGATTTCTCCAAGATCGAGGACGGCAAGATGAGCCTTGTACCTGTCACTTTTGACGTCTCCGAACTTATAAACAACCTTATAAATTCCACCAGCGAACGTGCGCATTCCAAGAACCTTGAACTCATAATAGACATTGATGAGACGATTCCTTCTAAACTCTATGGAGACGATGTCAGGATCAGCCAGGTAATGATGAATCTTCTTACCAATGCCGTTAAATACACCGAGACCGGAAGCGTAACGCTCCGCATTTCAAATAAAGGGATCAGAGACGGCTCAGTCAAACTCCGCTTTGACGTCATAGACACCGGTATCGGCATAAAGGACGAAGACCTCGATAAACTCTTCATGTCTTTTGAGAGGCTTGAGGAAAAGCGCAACCGTCATATCGAAGGAACAGGTCTCGGCATCTCTATCGTCAACAAGCTCCTTGCCATGATGGGCAGCAAACTCGAAGTAGACAGCAAATATGCCATCGGCTCGACATTCGGATTTGATCTTAAGCTCAAGATCATCGACCCGGCACCTGTCGGCAAATTCGATGAGAAGCACACGTCCGTATATAAGGATCAGGCATCAGTTAAGCGTCTCTATGCGCCTGACGCAAAGATCCTTATCACTGATGATAACGGCATGAATCTGAAAGTTGCCGTAAACTTCATGAAGATCTTCGGGATCACTCCTGTTACATGCACATCAGGAAATGAGACGATCGAACTGCTCAAGAAAGAAAAGTTCGATATCTTATTCCTGGATCACATGATGCCTCAAATGGACGGTATCGAGACACTTAAGATATTGAAAGACGAAGGCCTTCTCAAGGAAACTGTCGTCATCGCACTTACGGCAAATGCCGTGGTCGGTGCGGAAGAACAGTATCTCAAGGAAGGCTTCGACGGCTATCTCTCAAAACCGATCATGATCGATGACCTGGAGAGAGTATTGAAATATCATCTTTCAACTTCAGTTATCAATGGCAAGGATACATCTGACAGTCCCAAAGAAGCCGATGACTCCGATGTTATTGAATTCGAACCTGTTGATCCCCATACAGATGGCAGATCCCCTTCACTTACGCTTGATAAAGCCCGTTCCATCGGTCTCAACGTTGACGCTGCTCTTGTGTATGCCTGCGATGAGGAAGAACTGTATTTAGATCTCCTTTCAGATTACGCCAAGAGCTGCGACAGTAAATGCGTTTCCCTTTCAGAATTCCTTGAAAGCAACGATCTTCATAACTACAGGATCCTCATCCACTCTCTGAAGAGTTCTTCAAGAACCGTCGGAGCTGATGAACTGTCAGATATGGCCAAGGCTCTTGAAGATGCATCCGCAAAAGAAGATGCGGAATTCGTTAAGTTACACCACGATGCTTTCGTTGCAGGATTCAGGGCCCTCTCATCCAAGGTACTCGGGAACTAAGTATCACATAAACTTAGTAGAGATTATTTCTCCTTTACGGGGACGAGTTCTATATAACCTCTCTCACCTCTCGGTTCAAGCTGGATCCTGGGGTTGGAATCATCCCATTCATAACCGATAAACGCAGGATCGTATTTCTTCTCGGCATCCCATATCTCATTTATCGCCGATACATAATCTTCTTCAGCAAATGGTTCGCCTCTGAAAAGAAGATACTTGGAAGCAGGAAGATCGATCACTTCAAAACCTTCAGGTACGGTCCCCGAATAATCTGCTTCAACTTCAACACCCTGTACATACTCGTTAGCAACAGGCTTTCTTAATGCCTCAGGAAGCCACAGGCAGACCGGTTCACCGCTTATGGATCTGATGCTTGTAAGAAGCCCCCAAACATCGCACCCGACTTCTTTACAATAACTCCAGTATTCCTTAGCTTCTATGCCGCGCTTAATTATCACCTTACGGGCAGGCTTCTCGATAACCTGAATAAAAACATTTCTGATATCACTCATCTTACAATCTTTCCTTTCATTTATTATCAGATCAGGAGTAAAGAGCCAGACCGGAACCGGGCTTGAGGAATACTCTTTTGGATTGCATCCGAACTCTCTGCGGAATGCTCTCTGATATCCGTCAACACTCCCGAAGCCCATGTCAAGAGCAACGTCTAAGACCGATACTTTCTCATCACGTAGAGTCAGCGCTGATTTTGACAGTTTAAGGCGCCTGATATAAACTGCCGGTGTCATGTCCAGATATTTGATAAAGAGTCTTCTCGCGTACCATGGTGAGAATGATGATACGGCCGCCAGATCTTCTATCGTTATATCTTCATGAATATGCTCACTGATGTAGTCCTGCATCGCTCTTACAGCTGCTCTCTGTTCATCCATCGGCTCACCTCCTTCGTGAGCATATGTTAATTCAAAGTTCCTGGCTCTTTCTCGACTTTTTTTGCCCAACAGAAAATATCTTTCTCTTATTCCTTTTAAAACGATCTTACAGATCAGTCACTGATACATCCTTGGAAAATCTGCTTCTCGAGAGATATAACCTGCCGATACCGGCATCAAGTGCGGCTTGTGACAGATCCGACAAGCTTTCATCCCCGTCTTCTGTAAGGATCTTATCACCGGTCTCGTTTAGGTGTGTCACAAAAAGAGAGGCTTTAACACCATAAGCGCTGCTGTCATCTGATGCTCTTCCGACGAGTGATGACAGCTTGCCGTGACGTCCGAACCTCATATTGTCCTGCCAGGGATTCGGAATATTCGTCTCATCAATAAAATGCAGATCAGGATCTTCAGCAAAAGGTCCTGCGCCGTGACGGGTCAGATATGACCTTGTCACATAAATGGCTTCGTCAAGTTTTAAACCGCAGGCATTAAGAATATTAACGGGATTGGCAATATTAGTCCTGCTGCATGTAGTATGCGGCCAGAGATCTTTTCTTTCCGTATCAAGCAGCAGGCCCTGCCCTCCTTCGAAAACAACATTATCGTAAGACCTTATAAATACAGCTTCGTCTTTGATCAAAGCGACATATTTTGTAAGAACATTTTTCAAGAGCTCTGCATATCTTAAGGTATCAAGTTCCAAAGTATCCTCTATACCTTCAGTTGCAAGTCTCGGAATGAAATATTCCTTTTCGATCTCTTCGAGCTTTGATGCTATTCCGGATACAGTCATGGAACTGATATCACCCAGTGTAAGACCAAAACCTTTTCCGGATCTCCTTGTCGCTTCCCATATGCCCATGCCGCAGCTTCCGTGCTTGTCACTGCCCCGCAATTCTTCTTTCTTCTGATTGAGATAAACATCGTAAAGGAGTGTGGTATTCGCATCAGTAGATGCAAAGATCTTAACCTGCTTTCCGGATACTTTTGCAAAGCCTTCGATCTCCTCTTCAAGTTTATAAAGGTCGGGCAGAAATGTGCCCGACCAGTATGTGTCCGAATCATTGAACGATCCTGAAGAGATCTCATGGAAAACGAATCTTTTATCTTCTCTGTCTACGGTGTGCGCAGCCTGAGAACCGCCGTTATGCCTGACGACCAGGTTATGACCGTTAAGAGTCAGGTAATCTACCGCAAGACCCTTTCCTTCATCTCCGTAATTGTTGCCTGAAACAGCGTAAATCATCAGTGATCAGATTATAAGATCACTCATCATCTTATCGAGCTTGGCATTGACTGTATTAGAAAGATCACCCAGTATATCAGCTCTGTTAAGTCCCTTTACTTTGCATATAATACTGATGATAAGTTCAGGGAGAAGCGATATGGAATCCTTGTCTATGTTCACCGTTCTGCCGTCAATAACAGTTCTCTCTCCGTGCGAAGCGATATTGATATGGAACAGTTCATATGTCTTTAATGTCTCATTTACGATCTCTTCCTTGGACATGTCTGCAGGAACGTTATCGTTGAACACTTTCTTGATACCCTGCCTCGTCAGATGAGAATGATTAGGAGCATCACCTATAGTAAAAGCAAATCCTTTATTATTACGCTTCTTCATGCTGTCAGTATCGGTATGTCTTGCAAGGAAATACCAGAACAATGAATAATCCTCCGGTCCGTCTCCGCCGCCTGATTCGAGCCATAACTCAAGGAGCTGCTCTGCGATACGGATATCGGACTCAAACTGTGTAACCTGCAAAGGAGCCTGATCTGCAAGAGCGTCTCCTACTGCGGCAAACATAAGCTGAGGATCGGGAATGACATTGGAAGCATAAAGCTTCTTCATGAGTTCATTAAGGGAATTCTTGACGATCTCCTCAGACAGATATCCCATAGATCCGGTTACATCAACACCGATAGCGATAGGTGTCGAATTCGGATGCTCATCGTTATCTCTTGATTCTCTCATATTGATGAATGCAGGATCGAACTTATCGAGCATCTTTCTGTTCTGAAAGAGATTATCTGCAGCTGCATCGACCGTAATACCCTTGGTCTTTCTCAGTCTGTCCCAGTCACCTGCTGTATAACTTCCGCGTCCCATAAAAAATCTCCTTTATCATTTATTGAATTGATGAAAATTATGTCCGTCAAAACCGTTCATTATAACGTCGTCCCAAGCCTTGAAATCATCATAGGCATTATCCTTCGGTTCACCGTCAAGGAACTTCATGCAAAGCTCGGGTGCAGTGGATATATCCATTATGTCCCTGGCGATCTTTCTCGTATCCTTGAGATAATTGCGTCTTGCTGTTTTTCTAACGTTCTCCCAGCCGTCAAGGATAAACAGTTCATGAGTCTTGGGATTAATGTAAAGATCTTCGATCCTGATCTCATTGAAATCCATATTATTAAATTCAAGTAAGCATCCGAGGTTTTCGAATCTGGATATTATCCATGCGACCGTTGTCGCCTTCAGGTTCTCGAAAAGATAAAGCGGATAGATATTCTCTTCCTTATTTACCAGTATCAGGCCTCTGCCGTCATCAAGAGTTGCCTTGTATGTGATATTGGGAAGGAACATGGATAGCCCCTTGATATCAGCTGACGGATACACGATCTCAGATAATATCTCAGTAAAATCAAGAACAGAAGCTTTATCATTAAAAACTATCGCCGCCTTGTTTATACCTACGTATACTTCCTTCTCGGGCAATATGATCGAATAATAACTGTCAAGTGTGATGTTAACTCCGGCATCAGTCGTGAAATTAACCTTTGAACTGTTGTTCCACAGTTTTAACACATCACCTTCACTTGCGGCCTTGTCATTGCCGAAGCGGTCGCCCATAAGCATCTCATCTCTGGTGTTCTTATATTTTTTGAAATCCTGATCTGAAAGATAGATCATGGAACCGCAGAAACGGCATACCATCTCACCTCTGGAAGTGATCCTGTATTCGGCACCGCAGTTATCGCATCTGATATTAAGAAGTTTGCTGTCCATATCTTCCCTTACCATCCTGATATTTTTATCTTTCTGATTATACCATTAAATCTCAAAGATATTTTCTGACAGCCTTAGCCCAAAATCTCATCAGGGTTCTGTGCGGCATTACTTTGCTTAAGAACATCATATAGCGGTAATAGAACGAACAGACCGAGACATCTTTTCCCTTATGGCAGTCTTTAAGCGCAGTATTAACGACTTTATCTGCAGTTACGATACCGGGATAACTTATCTTTATGCCGTCCTTCGTTTTCTTCGGGAGCATCTTGGTATCCACCCATCCGGGACATACCGCCGTGCAGTTGATGTCTTCATTCTCGACATTAAGGCTCCTGGTAAATGACAGAAGATACGCCTTGCTCGCAGAATAAAGCGCAATATAAGGATTCGGCTGGAATGCAGAGGCAGAAGCGACATTAAGGATATATGAACCTTTTGCCATATAAGGCAGACATGCGCGGCATAGAAGCGTTGCAGACTTATCGTTTATATCAAGCATATTGCTGATCTCATCTAATGTGAAATCACTCACAGGTGCCATCCTGGCAACACCTGCATTATTGATAAGATATCTTATCTCAGGTTTCTCGCCTTCGATCTTTTTACAGAGTTCAATTACGGAATCATGATCAGACAGATCTGTGATGACCGGCAGTATCTTATCGCCAAAGCGCTCCACAAGTGAATCCAGAGCACTCTTCCTTCTTCCTATTGCCCAGACAAGATCGACTTCATTAACGATTTTCCTTACAAAATACGATCCTATATCTCCTGTCGCTCCGGTAATTATCGCGATCATCTTCAGTCCTCCAGCAGTATCCTGGAAAGGTCTTCGGATGTGATCATGGTAGTATCAGCCATATAAAGTATCTTAACCGCATAAAGATATACAACGCCCCAGTAAAACTCCGAAAGCTTACGTGCACTTCCCGGTACGACACTTCCCTCTTTCTGACCTTCTTTAATGATCTTCTCCGTGGTCTTATAAAAACCCGTATCGGCCTGACCTTCAAGAAGCCTTTGTGTATAAAGAGCAATTCCCGCAGCGAACATCTCATCTTTCTTCAGACTCTTGATCACATAATCAGAGAGCATCTTGATCTTAAGTTCTGCAGATATGGGAAGCCTGGAAAATGAATTTAATTTTTCCGACCCGCAGACTTTATCGGAGATGGCAAATATCTCCGAATACAATTCTTCTTTCGATTTGAAATATATATATATTGTTCCCTGGGCAATGCCGATATGCTTTGACAATTCACTGATCTTTGTACCGGCAAACCCGTTCTTTGCAAAATAAAGAATGGACTTCTTTATAATGAGGCTTTTTGTCTCTTCCCTTATTTCCTGACAGCGTTCCTGTGACTTTGGCATACCGGTCTCCTTATGAATGAGTATTTATTCATTCATAAGGTAACATTACAACTTGGCTATGTCAATCACATCATCATATGCAGAGTTAACTTTCTCCGGGAAGTTTCAGGCATTCCACTTATATAGTGATGCGTAGATACCACCCTTGTTCATGAGTTCATCATGTGTACCGCTTTCCTCGATACCGTTCTCAGTAAGAACCAGGATGCGTTCTGCATTTCTGACAGTAGATAAGCGGTGTGCAATTACTATTGTCGTTCTGTTCTTCGCGAGTTTCTCGAGCGATTCTTTAACAATATTCTCACTCTCATTATCCAGAGCACTTGTAGCCTCATCAAAGATCAGTATCGGCGGATTTTTCAGAAACACTCTTGCTATTGACAGTCTCTGTTTCTGTCCGCCCGAAAGCTTAATGCCCCGCTGACCGATATCAGTATCATAACCGTTTGGAAGTTCCATGATAAAATCGTGAGCATTTGCAAGTTTTGCTGCTTCGATGATCTCTTCTCTTGTAGAACCGGGTTTACCGTAACTTATATTTTCTATAACTGTTCCGGCAAAAAGATATACGTCCTGCTGAACTATGCCTATATGATCTCTCAGGCTCTTGATCCTGATATCCCTGATATCTTTTCCGTCAATCTTTATAGAACCTCCGGTTACATCATAAAATCTTGGAATAAGACTGCATAAAGTAGTCTTTCCTCCGCCTGAGGATCCGACTAAAGCCACGTAAGACCCTGCGCTTATATCAAGATCGATGTGACGCAGTACTCTGTGTGCACCATCCTTGTATTTAAAGGACACATCATTAAAAGTGATATCTCCTTTCACATCGGAAATATCTACTGCATCCTTCTTGTCTTTTATATCAGGTTCAATATTGAGGATCTCGGTAAATCTCTCAAATCCGGTATAGCCGTTCTGGAATTGCTCAGTAAAATCGACGAGCACTCTGATAGGCTCCGTGAAGGTATTTATATAAAGAAGGAACGCAATAAAATCAGGTATTTGTACATAGCCGTCAGAGATAAGAACTGCACCTGTTATTATGACCACGATATTAACCAGAAGGATGAATGCAGTCATGCCTGAGTGAAACAGACCTAAATACAGATAGCTGTTTTTCTTGGCCTGAAGAAATCCGTCATTACCCTCTTTAAACTTTTCCAGCTCTATTTCTTCATTTGCAAATGATTTAACTACTCTGATACCCGACAGATTATCTTCAGTCCTGGAGTTGATCTCCGCAATCTTCTTTCTGTTCTCTTTGAAAGCTTTTCTCATTCTCCTGTTGAGTAAAAACACATACAGGAACATGAAAGGAACAAGTATGAATGCTGCCGCCGTCAGGTATTTGCTTATTCCCATCAGGATTATGAATGCACCTATTATCTTTATGAATGATATTACAATATTCTCCGGTCCGTGATGCAGAAGTTCGCTTATCTCAAAGAGGTCATTCGTTATCCTGCTCATAAGCTGACCAACTTTCTGATCATCAAAGAATGAGAATGACAATTTCTGGAAATGAGCGAAGATCTCGGCGCGCATGTTATATTCCATTTTCGCACCCATGACATGGCCGATATTGGTAATATAGTAATTTGCGAAGAACTGAATCACTACAAGGATAACAAGAACAATACCGAGATTAATGATCCTCTCCTTCGCGCCCTGCTCCATATATATGACATCTGAAGTAATGTAGCGCACAACAAGAGGGATAACGAGAGAAATAGCTGAAGCTATAACGGCAAAAAACATATCCAGAAGGAATGTTCCCATGTACGGCTTATAGTAACTGATCAGTTTCCTTAAATTTTTTAACATAATAAAGCCTCAGATCTCGACTTTTATCATCGGTCTTACCGAGCACTTCTCATTTGCTTTGACCGTTAAAGACAGACTGCCCGGATCGAAAACATAGAACTTGCTTTTATCGTCTTTGGTATTATCTCTCATCCACCAGACATCAACTTCCTCAAGATCAAAATCAGATACCCGGATACTGTCCGAACAGCCGGAAAGCATTCCGAGTACCATTACAAGTATTATTAACAATGCCAAAGCTTTCTTCATACACTTACCCATTCAATTACAAATCCCTTATTCATGATCAGACTTCTGATAAATATATGAATTCTACCACAGCACATTGCGTATACCACATTAATTTATTTCTTTGATTCTTTAATCCCCTTAATGCTGATGACCAGTGAGACCGCAATGACGGGGATCAACGGAATGAGCGAAAAAGCCGAAGGACCTAACACGGAAAGCTTTGAATCAGCATCACCTGATAAAAGCAGCATCGGCATGGATGCTGCGTTCATTGCCGCATGAGCCAGAGAAGCCACCCAGATGGAATGTGTTCTTTCGTACAGCCAGTCGATCAGGATTCCGAATACGATAAGTGAGATGCAGATCATAACAGGTCCGAGCACCGGGTATCCTAAGTAATCCTTACCGTAGAAGTAACTTCCGATTATGATGAGAGGCCAGTGCCAGATACCCCAGAGTGCGCCTCCGATAAGGCGTCCTGTTACAGTTCCGAATCTGTTCTTAAGGAAAGGATATAAAACTCCTCTCCATCCTGCCTCTTCACCGAGGCTCGGGATTATCTGAGAGATCGGAATAAACGTAAGTGATGCTATGACCATGACGATCAGATAATATACGGGATTTATTACCGAAGGATCGAAGATACCCGAAAGCTCATCAGGAAGCATATCTGTTATGGCCGTAAAGCCCAAATTCAATGACTCGGGAAAGATCAAAAAGAATATGGCTGAACCGATCCAAGAAAGGATCTGGGGTCCGATAAAGGCTGTAATGATATATCTGATATTTGTTTTGATCCCGAAGCCTATCTGTTTAAGAGGCAGTCTTGCAATTATCACTGCCAGAAAAGGGATCGCTATAGCAATTACTCTGAACAGGAACATAAATGCCAGAGTATTTCCTTTAGCATTCATGAAACCTGCAAGACACAATGGAACATACGCTGCGCCGAATGCTATGAGCATGAAAACGGTAAACTTTTTTGTGCTGATGTTTTTGGGATCCATCTAATTCACCTCGCTTTTGTTGATGAGCCAAATCTACATTCGGTGCGATGCAAATTAAAGGACACAGAGCGACCAAAAGCCCTTATTTCCGTGATGGGACATACTTGTCCCATGCAATAAACATCGGTATTTCCGGTTATTTCATTGTGATGAGCTCATAATCTCTTGTGCCGATGCCGATCTTCTCGCCATGCTCAAGAGTCTCCGCCCAGGATACATTAGGATTGTTGTTATGCCATACGTCACCGTGATCGTGGAAGTGAGCGCTTGCCATGTTGTCACCCAGCTGGCTGTTCCTTATGGGCTCAGCCCTCGAACAGAGGTCTACGCATGCCTGATCCAGAGCTACCGGATCGAATGAAGCGAGCATTCCGATATCCGGGAGAATAGGTGCGTCATTCTCGCCGTGGCAGTCACAGTTAGGTGATACGTCGGTTATCAGGCTGATATGGAAGTTCGGTCTTCCGCTGATGACAGCGGCAGTATACTCTGCCATCCTTCTTCCGAGCATCTGCGGAGCATCCCAGTTATCGTTGCGGATCGCATCAAAAGCACATGCTCCTATACAGCGGCCGCAGCCCTTACACTTGGCAGGATCTATCCATGCTTTTTTGCCTTCGTAGCTGATCGCATCAGATCCGCACTCCTTAGAGCACCTTCTGCAGCCTTTGCATTTATCCGTAATAACGTGAGGATGTCCGCTCTGATGCTGCTGCATCTTGCCTGCGCGGCTTCCGCAGCCCATTCCGATGTTCTTTATCGCTCCTCCGAAGCCCGCAGCCTCGTGACCTTTAAAGTGAGTGAGCGAGATAAAGATATCAGCATCCATTACTGCACGTCCTATATAGGCTTCCTTGCAATACTCACCGTTCGGGACAGGCACGATAATATCATCCGTACCCCTCAAACCGTCGGCGATTATGATCTGACAGCCTGTTGTAACAGTGTTAAATCCGTTGATATTGGCACAATCCATGTGTTCAAGGGCATGCTTGCGGCTTCCGGGATATAAAGTGTTGCAGTCGGTAAGAAAAGGCAGTCCGCCATTCTCCTTGATAACATCTGCTACTGCCTTGGCATAGTTCGGTCTAAGATATGCGAGGTTGCCGAGCTCGCCGAAGTGCATCTTGATCGCAACAAACTTATTATCCATATCGATCGTACCGATACCGGCCATCCTGATCAGTTTCTGGAGCTTAACCGTGAGGCTGACACCCAGACCGGTCCTGAAATCGGTGAAATAAACCTTTGACTTTTCCATATGTTCTGCCTCCTATAAATAGTTTATCAGGAATTAATATCTCTGTACCTGAGCAGTGCTATGTGTTCACGTCTGTAAAGTCCGAAGTCGGCAATATCGATCTTATGAAATCTCTCATAATCTCCGAAGAGTTCTATCGCTTCATCTAACGGTATCCACTTACAAGTATAACCCGCCTCTGTTTCAGCTTGTGTCAGATTAAGGCATCCTGTGTACTCTATCAGTTCACAAATATAATAATGACTTTTCCGTCTTTGACAAGTATTCCCCTGCCAGCATGACGAAGATGGTTTACGAGGCCTGAATAATCATCATTTATAAGCTGAAGGTGTTGTGTAGCCATATTCCTTTTCCCCTAAAAAAACAGCAGCAGAAATAATCATCTGTAGACTCTTTCTGATACTACCTTACCGTCTTTCCACTCAAGATCTATCTTCTCTCCGCCTTTCATCTTAATACCCTTAACTGATCCATCTTTCCAGGCAGAAGGTAGCGCAGGAAGTCTTTCGCCGTCACGCCCGAAGATCATGCGGATGATGCCTGATACAAGACCGAAGTTACCGTCTATCTGGAACGGCGGATGGTTATCAAACAGATTAGGAAGGAGCGATCTTTCCATAAGAAGCCTTAAGTGTTTGTATGCTTCTTCACCGTTGCCCATCGCGGCATAAAGATTGATTATCCATGCCCTGCTCCATCCGGTGTGACCTCCGCCTGATTCAAGCCTCTTTTGAAGTGTTTTCGAAGCAGCTTCATAAAGCTCTTCACCTCTAATCGTCGTGCCGGGAAACAATCCGAACAGATGGGATATGTGTCTGTGTCCGGGATCCGTTTCCTTAAGGTCGCCGTGCCATTCCATTATCCTTCCGTCTTCACTTATAGTAACAGGCTTAATAAGATCAATGCATCTTCTGATCTCTTCCATTGCAGGATCTTTGGTATTTAAAATCTCTTCAGCAGAAATCACACAATTAAAGAGTTCTCTGATTATCTGATCGTCCATCGATGCACCCTTGCAGATGCATCCCTTTTCACCGTTAGGAAGCTCATATTCATTCTCAGGAGAAACGGTCGGTGATAAAACAAGATATCCTCCGTCAATAAAACTGTAATCAACAATAAAGACCGCTGCTTTGAGCATGGCATCAAAGTGTTCTCTTAAGAAATCAACATCTCCGGTATAGATGTAGTGCTCCCACACATGAAGGCAAAGCCAGGCTGCACCGAGTACCCAGTACGTCGACGACAGACACGTATCCTGAGGAGCGCAGTCACCCCAGATATCTGTATTATGGTGAGCAACAAAACCTCTCATACCGTACATTTTCTTTGCGACTTCCTCACCTCTGGGCTTCATTCTTTCGAGAAGATCGAAAAGCGGGAGATGGCACTCGGGAAGGTCGAGAACTTCACACGGCCAATAGTTCATCTCGGCATTTATATTGATGGTATATTTGCTTCCCCAGGCAGGATCGAAATCCTTGTTCCAGATACCCTGAAGATTCAAAGGAAGCGACCCTTCACGGCTTCCTGAGATCAAAAGATATTTGCCGAGATTAAACATACGGACGACATCCTGTTGAGATGAAGGCAGTGTCAGAGCTGTTCTGTCATAAAGCGATCTGTAATCCTTAAGATGGTCTTCCCTAATACTGTCATAGCCTTTAACAGCTGCATCTTTCAGAGTCTTATCAAGAAAGACAAGCGGATCCTTTTCATAGAATTCGGATACGGCACTTATCAGTATCAAAGCGCTGTCCGCTTTTTCCACAACGATAGTATTGCCGACAGATTCAACAGTGCCGCCTTCCGTGATAACCTTGATCTCACAGGCAAATCTGTTCGAACCGTTGCCGCCGCATCTTCCGGTAAGGACAGTCATATTTTCAAATACATTAAAGATCTCATCAACGCGACTGTTATAACCGGGATTTCTGTAGGTCTGCTCCCTGAAAGATCTGAGATCCCATGTGATGTTTCCTCTGGCAAGCTGAGTCCTGAAAGATATACAGCCTTCCTCATCACAGGATAATCTGACAGCTATGAGCTTATCGGGATATGAAGCGATCATATTTCTCTTGTAAATTTTGCCGTCTTTTTTATATGTGATCCTGATCTCGGATTTTTCTAAATCAAGCTCTCTGCTGTAGTCTGCTGCCTCACCGTTCTCATGATCGAACTGAAGGTACAGATTGCAAAGAGGTTCATAGTGGCTTTGCGTATCGGGTATGCCTGATAAGGCCATCGCACAAAGATCCTGGGCATCAGCTATCCTTCCCTCGTCGATCGCTTTCCGGATCAAAGGAAGTTTTTCTCTTGCCGACGGATTTATCCTGTCCTTAGGACCGCCATACCAAACACTGTCTTCATTAAGCTGCAAAAGCTCTGTCGCAACTCCGCCGAAGATCATCGCGCCCATTCTTCCGTTGCCTATCGGAAGTGCTTCGTTCCAATCAGAAGCAGGACTGTCAAAATATATAGTATTGCTGTTCATTAGCTCCTCTAAGAAACGAAATGACAGGCTGTAATCCCTGTATGAATTTATCCTATCAGAGTGCTGTCGTAAAAATCTACTGCCTTTTGTAAAAGCTCATCTGTCATGATGGAATTGTGACCTTTGTTCTGATATCTCACAAAGACGAAGTCCGAATCATCCGCATGCTCGGCATAATAGATATCATAGCCGTATCTTATCGGTACTGTGGTATCGTCTTCACTGTGAACGATCATGATCTTCGCATCGGAATTTTCAAACCCGTCCATCGCTGTCTGAACCGAGTATTCACCGAATGTTATACGTTCATAGATCTTAAGGTAAGGAAGCATCAGATAAATTAAGGGACCTGTCATCTCACGGCCCTGTGCTTCGAGCAGATCAGATGATCTGTTAAATCCTGATACAGCACACACCGCAGAGACTTCAGGATGTTCATTCAGGACTGATGAAGCTGAATACCCGCCCCAGCTGTGTCCGAGCAAAAGCACCGGAAGATCTTTAAATCTGTCACATTCCTCAACAAAAGAGATCACATGATCAAGATCGATAACACCCTGCGGAAGACCCTTTACGGATCTTCCTTCGCTCTCATCATTGCCCGTTACATCATATGCGAATACGTAGTATCCGTTCTTTGTAAGGAAATCTGCGCAATGCATATAAGCATTATGGCCGCCTCCTCCGAATCCGTGAGACATTATAACGATACCTTTTACTTCCTGTTCTTCGCGGAAATAATGATAAGCCGCAAGTTTCTGTCCTTCATTGGAAATAACAGTATATCTTTCTCTTTCAAGTCCCGGGAAATCATCCACACTCGAGATCCTTGAAGGTGCTGTCATAAATCTGCCTCCGAAAACTGAATCGTAGATCAACAGCGATATTGCAGGCATGATAACAAATACGGCAACCACCAAAGATACGATTGCAATAATGATAATGCGCTTAGCTTTTTTCTTTCCGGATCCCATTTATCTTCTCCTTATCCATTGCTGAATTATAACACAGCATCTTTCAAAGAGAAGGCAGGATCAGATCAGGTCTTAGGCGGGATTGATCAGTTCCTTCTGTATGTTTTCGAATATATGAAGATCATGGCAATCAGGCTTACCAACGTAAAAACAAGGATATAGATTACACTTGAACTTATCTTCAGATCATTTCCCAACATCTTTGCGTTAAATGTAAATATCTCTCTTAACGCACCGGTAAAAGCACCGTTGTCAATACCGCCTGTCGATGCATCGAAATTCTCAAGCACTCCGCGCATAAGGACATTTCTTATCACGATCGTAACATGTGTCGCAGGAAAGATATTGCAAAAAGTCTGTATACCGTCAGAAAACTGTGAGACCGGAATATAAGCTCCTATAACAAATCCTGCAGCAGCAGAAAGCAGTCCGAAAAACGCATTGGAACTCTGGGATGTCTTAAACAGCTGCATGATCATCATAAAGAATGCCGTGGAAGATACGGAACCCAGGATGACCGCTGCATATGCTTTGAAAACATCACCTGATGAAAGACCGAGTCCACCGTTGATGCTTAATATCAATATGCCTGCTGTGAGCAGTATTCCGGTGATTATGCTTGCCGATAATGCTGCAGCAACAAAGTATGAGAATATTATCTGCCATCTTTTTACCGGGGTCGCACTTACATCGTAATCTATCTTATTTTCCCTGTCTTTAACTATCGTTGTAAGACATGAATACGGCACCGTTATCAGGGCAGAACCCATCATTCCGACCAAAAGCATTGCATTCACGAATGCTTCGGTATCTTTACTGCTGATAAGATCTGCAATGCTGCCGGCCTGCGAGAGAGCCGAATCCATAGAGCTCTCGAATGTTCCTTTCAGAAACAACATATAAAGTACAAGTATGATAAGCGATGTAAGAAGCGAAAACAAGATCGCTGTCCAGTCCTTAAAATATATCAACAGATTTCTTTTAGTAAGTCCCATAAACTTTCTCATACGCTTGCCATCTCCCTTCCTGTCAGATTAAGGAACACATCGTCCATGCTGCCCTTAATGATCTCAAAATCCCTGATCTTATCCCTGTTTCTGTAAATAAGTTCCGTTATACTTTCTTTAAATCTCACATTGTAGTGATCGGAATCATATGTGTATGTCAGCCCCTCAAGGAGCATCTCATTATCAGGATCTTTTTTTGCATACCACACAAGTTTCGAAGAAGCATAAGATGACTTCAGATCTGCAGGGGTTCCGTTCGCAATGATCTTCCCTTTATCAAGTATCACCACATTATCGGCATCAGATGTTTCCTCCATGTAGTGTGTCGTAAGAAAGATCGTAATGTTCTTTTCTCTTCTCAAGTAATCTATATGATCCCAGACGATCCTTCTTGATTTAGGATCAAGGCCTGTCGTAGGCTCATCAAGAAAAAGTATCCTCGGCTCATGGATAAGTGCTCTCGTAATATCCACTCTTCTTCTCTGGCCGCCTGAAAGGTTCTCATATCTTCTGTTCCAGATCTCACCGAGCTCGAAGTTTGCCATTAAACCCGAAAGCCTTTCATCGATCTGCTTTTTGGTCAGGCCGTAGTATGCTCCTCTGGTATAGATGTTTTCTTTTACGGTGAGCTTATTATCCAGGACCGAATTCTGGAAGACTATTCCGATAAGGCTTCTTATTACGTCATCTTCTGCGCCGAGTCTGTTACCGAAGACCGAGACTTCTCCTGAGGTCTTTTTTAAGATAGTACTTAGGATATTGATGGTGGTAGATTTGCCGGCACCGTTTTCACCGAGGAATGCGAACAGTTCGCCCTCCTTTACATTAAAAGAGATACCGTCAACAGCTCTGTGTCCCTTATAATCCTTGATGAGATCATTTACGGATATCGCGTTCATTTTATGTTTCCTTTCATGATTCATTGTGTGATCTGTATGTCACACCTGCATCATAAAGGAACTGCCGTGAAATAAAAGAGAAATGCTACCAACATGCATTTACGCATGTCCAAGTTGCATTTTTATTCCTCATCCCTTACTTCATTTAGAGCTTCATTGATCTTATTATCGCTCTTTTTCATTAACCAGTATGTTGCTATCCATACGAATAAATAGATCAGGATATACATTACTGCAATGAACAGAAACTCAGTCAAAGAAGAATACCATCCGAACAATCTGCCGCAAAGGCTTACTACTCCGAATAATACGAGAAAATGCAGCAGGCATCTTATACGGATACCTGTCTTAGATGTTTTTTCATCGTCCAGAAAAATCACAGAAGGAACCGAACAAAGAAAACCTGTAAAAATTATCGTAAGCGGGATATACCATTGCCATGATATATCGACATCACCATATACAAAACAATCAAAAGCAGCCTTTAATCCGAGCCCGAAAAGGATAGCTGTGGACACCATCAATGTCTGATTGAATATTAGTTTTAATCTGTTCATTTATACACCCAGCTTTCTCTTAAGATCCTTGACATAACTTCTGGAAATTACTATCTTCTCACCGTTTAACAGTTCCGCATTCATCCTTCCGTTCAGTTCCGATCTTACTGATCTTATCTTACGGATGTTTACCACCAAAGACTTTGAAACACGAAGGAAATTGGAACTTAAGAGATCTTCCAATTCATATAATCTGTACTTTGTCTCATAGCACATATCCTTGGTATAAACATAAGTCCGTTTATCTATAGACTCAGTGTAATAGATCAGATTCGTGCCAAGCATATATGTCTCACCGGAAGATCTTTCCTCATGCATCTTTGTAACAAGAATACTGCGGCAGTTATTCTCAAGAAGATCAACAGCATTTCTGATCTCCTCGGTAATTTCCACCGCTCTTATCTGTGCACCTTCCTTTTCAGGATCTGTTACTTTCTCAAGAACAACTTTCATAGTTATTTTCCCCAGAGTTCTTCAGGAAACTGCGGACTTCATTAAACAACTTAAGATTTACGGGAGTCAGTTCCTCAGGTAATCTCTCCGGATCGAAAAACTTAAGATCCGACACTTCATCTTCCTGGGCATTTAACGTTCCCGAAAAATCCCTGCAAAAATATATCACTCCGGCATAAAAGATCTGATCACCGTTGGGATATGTGTAAAATGTCTCTCCTCCTGAACGGGTAGTGAAAAATACAAGCTCACCGCACTTTATTCCTGTCTCTTCAAAGACCTCTCTTCTTGCGCATTCCTCAAAGCTCTCACCAAGCTCCATCGAGCCGGCAGGATAATCCCAGTATCCGTTATCTCTGCGCTTTTCCAGGAGTATCTCACCTTTTTCATTAATGACTATGACACCTGCGCCTGCCATTATTATCGGTCTGTGTCCCAATTCCCTGCGAAGGTTCAATATATATCCCGGATCTTTAACGCCGTCATTCATCTTTTTAAATATCCTTTCGTTTTATCCCTAAAGCCGATTATATCACTGTAGCTCCACGGATAGTTTCTGCCGCGCATTCCTGTTTTCGAGCCGCTTAACATATTCAACCGCTTCATCTTCTCTTACTTCCTTATCTCCGCAGAATAACATCAGACAACCTGTCGTTTGAGGAAGCATGATTCCTTTTGCCGTCACCTGAACTATATGCGGGGCGCAGATCCTGCAATCGTAAATATCCCTTATATCAGATGAAGAAGGAAGGTCATATATCTCATCCGGCTCGTTTTTGACTTTTTGAAGGAACCTGTGCAGGATCCTTGCACAGTTCTTGCGCAGGAGTACATCTCCTTCATTACCGAAGTCCTCACCTGCGGTCCACGATCTGTCTTTGGAGATAATATCCAGAAAACCTCCTACAGTGATCATATCAGGCTCTTTCAATTATCATGGTAATATTGCCACACGGATCGAGGATCAGCGGACCGGTCAGTATCCTGCGTGATACTACAGCCGAATCACCATTCCATACATTAATTTCCTTCAGTTCCTGAGTGTCTCTCAGCTCATCAGGAAATCTCTCGCCTAAACGTGATGCGATAAGATCCAGATCTATCTCTATATCTTCTTCAACGGTCGAACTTGATAGGTTATAGACAGCTACCGCCAGCCTTCCGCCGGACAGTGGTTTTGCAAGCACATCAACCCGGTTGTTGTCTCTGATATATTCTTTGGACGGATCATCACATTTATACGTAGTATAGATCCTTTTTGCCTGGATCCCTAATGGATCCTGATCTATGCCGATAAGATATTCGTTGGCGATTATCTTATATAGGTCATCATCTTTTTCGACTCTTCTAAGATCAAGCCCGAGCATCAGAGGAGCATTCATCATGCACCACATTGACATGTGCGAGGCATTCATTGAAGGCGTTAATCCGTTCATTCCTATAACGAGCATATCCGGATCATTCCAGCCTCTGTCAAGGGATGCAAACTCATCCATTATCACACACTTGTTGTACTGGGAGGTTATGCTGTTAGTGTAATCATCTTCCCATCTGCATATTCCAAGATCACCTTCCGGCGATCCCACATTAAAGGTGATATCGTTTAATATCCTCCAGCTGTCACCGACTTTATAGCCCCAATCCGAAGGCATGGTCTTGCCCCATTCGCAGATCGAGAAAACGATATCTTTCTCAGGAGCCGTATTCCTTAAAGCTTCAAGAAGCGTCGCGTAAGACATCAGTGTATTTTCCTGTCTTCTGTGATTCATGAGACGGATCTGGTTTCTGCCTTTGCAGAGTTTTATCTTTATGTCTTCGGACCAGATAAATTCATTAGAAGACGGCGTCTGTTCAAGAAGATCATCAAAGGTGATATTACCGTAATGATCGTTATCACTTCTTATCTGAAGCCACTGCCCTATACCCTCTTCCTTACCTGAGGCGTAGAGCACGGAAATCAAATATGTGCCTTCACCAGGGACATCAACATCAAATATCAGTTCAGAACTCTGAAGGCCTATCGGAGTGTTGTCAGGAGCTGTTCCGTCATAGGTGCCTATGCCCGTAACATAGCCGTCAGCAAGTGATGCTCTTGAACCTGATATTAAACCTTCTTCCGCAGTCAAAACGATCACGGACTCTTTATCCGGCGAAGTGATCTTAATGCTCATTATATTAGGCGCAAAGGAATATCTGGCATTTTCCGGATCTGCAAAAGTGGCATTGTCCCACATGTAATAGCAATTGTCGACCTTGATAAAATCTATATCCCAGTCTATATAAGATCCGGCATCTTCTGTCTCATGTCCGTGTGTTCCGACAGCGGCGCTTGCACACAGATTCGTTCCGATGTCATTATACATTCCGAACTTCAGGCCTATGGCGTGGATATAATCCGACAACTCCTTTATCCCGCCCGGGAATTTGACTTCCTCATTCTGAAGTCTGCCGTTTACACGCTCTGACTTATAGCATCCGTCATCAAGGACCACATACCTGTATCCGAGTTTATCAAGTCCCAGTGCTACCAGTTTATCTGCCATAGTCTTAGTGAGTTCTTCAGTATTTCCGCTTCCGAAAGGATTCCAGCTGTTCCATCCCATAACAGGAAGCCTCTCAGGTCCCCTGCACGGAAGTGCTTTTCCGTCAGAAAAAGAATCAAATCTGTATCTGTCATCTGTGATCTTATAAGGTCTGTCCATAGATCCTGGTACCTTCCTGATATATATGATCCGGTTGTTTTATTTTACTACACTTAAAAATGACTGAAGCAACACTCAAAACAACAGATCATTAATGCAGATTGAGGCGGAATGAAGTATAATAATAAAGTATGCAATGTAGTGCACATAGGAAAGAAGGGAAAAGATATGGAAAACAATAATATGCAGCCTCAATACGATCAGCAGTACAATCAGCAGTACAGCCAGCAATATAATCAACAGTACACTCAGCAGTACAACCCGCAATACGGCCAGCAGTACTATCCTCAGTACGTTCAGCCGATCGATCCGGGATATGCTGCCACAGCAAAGGATTTTCTGACCAAGGCAATCGTCGCCTGCGCAATCTCATCTATTCCGGTCGGAAGCATCATTGCCATATTTATGGCTTCTAAAAACAGAGAAGCTATTTTGGATTATATTGCACGCGGCGGATTACATACTGACAGGATCAAAGTCAGTTCCTGCTTAAGCCGCGCAGGCAAGTATTCCGGAATCGCATGCACTGTATTATGGGGATTCTATTTCCTGTATTTTGCCTTTATTTTCGTTGTTATGATCATCAGCTTAATCGCCAGTACCCGTGGCTGATCAGCACAGGTGATTTGAAAAGAAATACTTGTTCAGTTTTGTATCACTGCATTCTCTTATAAATTCGATCTCATATCCGAGTTTCTTATAAAACTCCGGAGCCTGAAAACCGAATGTTGTAAGTGTGATCACGTCATACCCTTTGTCCTTGTAATACTCCTCGACTGCTCCGACGAGTCTTTTTCCGAGGAACCTTTTCCTTTTGACATCTTATAGAGTTCTTCTGCGGCGATCCTTGTCTTGGCAACTATATCGCCTTCTTTCGGAAAACAAAAATACAGACAATCATTTGTTCCGATCGAGACTATATCGCCTATCTCATACCAGTAATAATCGGAATTCACACTGTAAGATGCGCTTGGAGACTGCTCATAATGAAGCTTGCCGTCACATCCGTCGAGAATAAACCCGTTATTGTCATGATGGAGCGTTCCTGTCCCAACCATGTATAATGCCTTGCTGTCTTTAAGGATGGCTATATCACATGGAACATCCAGTCTGTAAGTGCCTGCCTTGATTTCCTCTCTTATCTGTTCACGTTCCCAGGAGAACCAGTCAGGGACATGCGTAAACTCAGGTGTCACGTTAACCCCGTTTAATCTTCCCAGCGTATCCAGTTCGTAAACAGCTCCGCACTCATTGCAGGTCAGAGTCGTACCCTTTCCCTCGGTCTTCCCTTCAGTCATACAGTGCGGACACTTGTATAGTATCCTGTTTAGACCGTCAGCTCTGAAAGGTTCATCTATCTCAATGCCGTTATCCTGCTGCCACTTGAAATAATCAAAAGTGAATTCCTTATCCAGGATCTCATCGATCTGTCTTACCTTGGTATTTGCAAGTTCCTCAGGAGTAAAAAGGCACTTCATCGTGCAGCTTACCTTTACGTCTCTTTTCTGAAGATTATTGTAAAGCGGGTCTCTCGTAAACGCACCGCTGGTAGTGATCATCACTACAGGATGCTTCAGTTTTTTCAAAAGGACTCCGAGTCTTCTGGGGATCCTTGTTCCGGTTCCGTCAAGAGAGTATCCGGCTTCGGGATACATAAGTACACTTGCTTTATTTTCATTGAGCGCATAATCCATGTCGGAGATAAGTGTCATGTCAGAGACGAACTTGCGGGTCGGGATACAACCCAAAGATCTCATCAGCTTTTCTTTTCCGACAAGAGCATCGGATGTGCAGACTATACTGAAAGGCCGGTCCTTAAGCACCTCAAACGCAATCGACAGATCAGTAAAACTGCAGTGATTCATAAGGATCATCCAGGGACCGCTGCCGGCTTTTTCCATATCGATCTTCTCATATGTAAATCCGGTCTTTTTCAGTTCACCCTTAAGTGCAATGCGTGCCACACAGGCAAGCAGACCGGACGGTTTGGCCGGTTTCTTGTGCTCCCAGGACGGAAGCTTCATCACATCTTCATAACTCATGGTTTTGGTCTTGATTTTCATGATATGGATTATACATTAAAAAACGAGCATAAATGTCTGATATTTAATGTAAAAATGAGGAAATGATATACTAAAATATTGCAGAAATAATAAAGCAGAATAATCAAGCACGGTACGATCCGTTTTCATATAAAGACTTAACAGTAAGCAGCAGGCATTAAGTGGCAGATAACAAGAAACACAAGAACAAGTTTATCAATGCGGAACGAGTCTCCATCATCGTGATCCTCGCGGTCATTCTGGTGCTTTTCGCTTATTTTTTCAAAGACATAATGCTCCCGTTGTTTCACATGCAGGTAAACAACGATATAGACGGAGCCTCCGCTTTGCTTAAAGAAAAGGGCTTCATGGGCGGAATAACCGTTATCCTGATAGAAGCTCTGCAGATGGTCATCATCTTCGTATCAGCCGAATTCATTCAGATATCGAGCGGTCTGAGTTACCCGATCTATTTATCTCTGCCTCTTTGTGATATCGGAATATGCCTCGGAGCCACCATCATCTTTTTGCTGGTACGTGTTTTTAAGTTCAACAGTTCCACTTATGAGAAGAACCGCGGCATGATCGATAAGATCGCCTCAAGCGCAAAAGACAGGAATATAGTCCTCTTGCTCTACCTTCTTTTCTTTATGCCGTTCATCCCTTTCGGAGCGATCTGTTATTACGGTGCGAGCACAAAGATCTCTTACGGGAAATATATGCTGACCGTATCTACGAGTGCCATCCCCTCAGTCGTTGTATCCGTTCTTATAGGACAGGCCGGAATGGCATTCTTCTCGAGCAATATCCCTCTCTGGCTTTTAGTAGTGATCGTGATACTGCTGTCGATTGCTCTTTTTGCACTGATATACTGGTTCATGCATAAATTCGTCCTTAAAGACACTGACGAGACACCCGACTCCCTGTTCTTCGATATATTCTTTATGATCGTAAAGCTCCTGCAGTTCGGAAAGAAAAAGCCCAACATAGAGGCAGATCTTATCGTTGAAGCCGATGCACCTTATCTGATGCTTTCCAACCACGAGAACTTTATTGATTTCTTTTACCTTTACTATCTGCCGCATCTTAAGAGTCCGTCATGCATTATCAGCGAATACTATTGCACAAGACCATTGTTCCGGATATTCAAGAAGCACTGCGGCTTCATTCACAAGAAACAGTTTTCCGGAAACAGCGATTACAAAGACAAGATCAGATACATGATCAGCAAAGGCTTTCCTGTCGTAATTTATCCCGAAGGACGGCGCTCGCCCGACGGACGTTCTAATCCGATAGTCGAGAAAGAAGCATCATTTTATAAGGAACTCAATGTCGATATCGTTTTAGTCAAGATCAACGGCGGCTACTACGCACACCCGAAGTGGCGTACAAGAGCATATTCGTCCAATGTTAACGTAACGATAACCCGCGTTCTCAAGCGTGAAGAGATAGCAGCCATGACAGATGAGGAACTCGAGAATATAATCTCCGGAGAACTCTATAACGACGCTTCGAAAAATACTATTACAAAATACCGCCAGAAGGATAAAGCTAAAGGACTTGAAAAACTGCTCTACCGCTGTGCCGACTGCGGAGCATTATATAAGACATCAGGAAGCGGCAACGAGTTAAAATGTCTTTCCTGCGGAGCCGTTCATACGATAGACGAGGACTATCACTTCACGGGTAATATCCGTTCTATCCCCGAATACTATGACATCATCCGGAAAATGGAGGAAAAAGAACTCGGAGACATTTCACTGAAAGCCAACGTAAGAGTTAAGATCTTCGATGAGAAAATGAAAAGATCCAAAAAAGAGACAGGTGTTTATTCTCTTAACAGCAACGCATTCCATTACAGTTCCGGCACGACAGAATTCAGCATTCCCATAAGCGAACTGCCGGCATTATCGTTCAAATGCGGAAAGAGATTTGAACTCTATCACGACGATAAGCTTCATTTCTTCTATCCTGAAGAAGACCCTGTCCAGGTCGCACGCTGGGCTCTTATCGTTGATCTGTTGAATTTCAGTCGATAACTGCTTATATCATAAGGGAAATGGGCATTGGGGAACTTGCTCTTCCTGAAGGATCATCTCTCGCTGAACACAACCTGCGTCCTGCTGTTGATCGCGGAAACGACACTGCCGATATCTTTCTGTCCGATAAGGTACGGCGGCATCTCTTCAGATATTATCATCAAGACAGCATTATCCGGGATCTGTATCGAATCAACATTTTCGATCATATCAAGAAAGACCCCCTGAAGATCAAATTCCGGATCAAAAACAGCTTCATCGCGCTGATCCTCAGGCGGTACCCACTCCGAAAAACCTGCGGCAGTATTACCGGCTACTCTGATATAACCTCGCCTGTTATCTTCTGTCTCTCTTTCCATTCTGTACATAACCGCAGCCCGGTTGACGGGTATTGCCTGCTTCGATTTTTTCTGGGAGTCCTCACTGAGCAGTATATCAAGGAACATGTATGCACCTTCTTCCACAGGAGATCCTGCCGTGATCGAGAAAGAACCGGTGATGATTGCCGACAGCCCCTTTCCGTCTGACGACGGGAGACCCGTTACCGTGATATTTTCCCCGAAAAAGTTATTACAGGCGAGTGATTTCAGGCAGGATATATCTTCAATAAACACCGCATACTCCGGCTCCTGATTTCTGTCCTCACTGATCCAATTGCTTTCAGAAATCCCTTCAGGGATATTCTCCTCAAAGAAAGAAGCCAGCTCGATAAATCCTTTCTGATCAAAGTCTATCTTTCCGTCTTTGAGCCACTGTGCATAGTTCCTCTGAACGCAAAGATTAAGGAAGTGCATACGGCTGGATTTCCGGGTTACGGGTTCTGCTCCGTTAAGCTGTTCTTTAACAAAAGAAGCATACTCTTCATATGTGAAACCTTTCCGGTCATTGTCAAGTTTTGAGCCGTCCGTCAAAATGCCCGTGACGGCAAATTCGGTCGGGATATAGTATGTCTTACCGTCCATCCGGGCTGCTTCTATTATGTTCGAATAATAAGCTGACGGATCATAAGCCTTGCTCTTCAGATATGGTGTCAGATCCGTAAGATATGAACTGTTGAAAAGGTCAACTGACTGCGCTGCACCGAGAACAATATCAGGTCCCATTCCCGAGCGGATGTCAGAGGTCAGGCTTCCGCTTACCAGTGCCATAGCACTGTAACGGTTACGGTCCGTTGCATCGATTCCGTATGAAACATCTCCCGCGGTAATATAATCATTCTGTTCATACAGGATCAGCTGAGCATAGTATTCCTGATTCTGATCATTAAAGATCTTAATAGCCTCTGATTCAGCATTTGTAAGTGAATCGTTCAGGCTGGCAACAGTTAACAATTTCTTTCCGGCATTCGGATTCTTATCCGTCTTTTCAAGCGTATAGACAACAGCAGGGGGAGGAAGCAGATTGCACTCAATGGCAGTAATAACCGGCGGACATGCAATAATCACCTTGTTCTCATCAATATCTATTACCGAAGCGAATTGGGTTTCAAACCGGTTTACATTGCAGCAGTCAAAGTTCAGTCTTATCTTCTCTTCGCCGCTTTCAAGATCGTATTCATATATGCCTGTAGCTTTAGTAAGGTACCCCTTTCCGTCAGGCGCGGACGACAGTGTCTGTCCCATGGGAACCGGTTTTACATCTGTTATCTTAGTGACGTTTCCGGTGGCAAGTTCAAGTTTTACCCAAAGATTTGATTTTCCAAAACTGTTAAATACAGCCATTCCATTGCCAATGCCGGTGATCTCGAAGATCACGGCTCCCTCTCCGGGCCCTAAAGCTTTTTGCAGATCAATGCATTGAATAGCTTTCATATCTCTGGCGACCACGAGCTTCGTACCGCTACCGCTGTAACTGGATAAAACGATTACTTCATAGTCCTCGATCAGACTGAATGAAAACAGACAATAATCATCACTCCGGCTGCCGTCAGGAACCATATTCAGAGCAGCACTGTAATCAAGTGTCTGTGAATCGCCGGTCTGACAGCCGCTTTCAAGATCGATATCGCAACAGTAAGTCGCTAAAAAACCGCTGTCTACAAAATATAAGCGTACTCCCTTTTCGCTCTCACAACACTTCAGCAAAGAGAATGTTCTGAAAGTGGATGGCATTTTTGACATTATATCGTAGAGATCGATCATATGAAGAAGCGTTCCTTCCTCATCAAAGATACCCATCAGATCGCGGGTGATGCCATAGTTTCCGGGAATAGCAGGGTTCTTTTCTGACACCGAATATGTCATGACATATTTGTCATGGCACTTGAACGGTCCATTCGGCGAGACGTACATGCAGATCTCCGGATCGAACTTCGGATCCAATTCCACTCTTTTTGATGTATACCACGGATCTGTCTCAGAGACTGTCTTAACAGCAGCTCCTTTGGCCTTACATGAAGATGCACAAAGGCATACAGATGCCAGCATCACCGTTGCCAGAACAAAGGATATGATCCTTCTTGATACTTCCATAACCACACCTCCCCACAAGAATATGGTTTTGCAATATCTGTTTGTTGTTTCCTATTTACCCAATATCAAATTACACTGCCGGCATATCAAAACGGCATCAAACTCATTACATTATCAAAGCTGTCATATCTGCCGGATAAATGCATCTGTAATAGTAAAGGAAGTTTACCGCCTTACGGAAAACTGCCCAATCACCGGGATATTATTTTTCCCGGGAAAGTGTATAATTTAGCACATAATCTGTTCGGGGGATGAACAGGAATAGGCAACAGCATTCGATATTTAAGAGATGAATTATTATGAACAGAATTATTAAGACTGTTTCCGTCGTCGTTGTTTTTTCGATGACGCTGTCAATTGCATCGTGTGATAAGAAGCCTGCGGAAAAGAAAGCTGCAAAGATAATCACTGAAGATTCTCCCTGGTTTGATTCCGAGATCATCGACGTCGACACCGGTGTGGATAAGGACCGCAACGTAACAGACTATAACAATTCATTCGTTGGTTCTGACGACGATTATTATGTCATTTATTCGGGCGGAAATTACGCATCGCCTCCCGAAGATGAGATAGATTGGAATACTTACGACTGGAACGATTATTTTTATAACTTCGTATCGATCGTTGACCGCAATACACATCAGACAGTCAGGACTATAGATCTGAGAAAAGATTTTACGGCAAGTGATATTCATATCGATACAGTCAGTTATTCAGACGGAATAATAACGGCGAAAACACAGATCAAAGAAAGAGATTATGATCCGTTAACAGGCGAGCTGCTTGATACAAGACCTTCAAACAGCAACAGTTCAGAGGAATTCTCATTTACGGATTTCTATAAAATCGGAGAGTATAAGATCGAAGTAATAACATACCAGATGGAAAATCTGCGTAATTATTCCACTCTTGACTGCTTTTCTCCTGACGGCAAAACAGCGTCACACGAATTTAAGAAACCGGATAAGAGCATATATATCTATGCAGTTTTGTCTTTAAGCGATACAAAGGCTCTGGTTGTCGTTGCAACGGAAACAGAAAAAGAGTATTACGAGCTTGATCTTACGACCGGAGAATTGGCCAAAGCAAATTCAAAAGAGTACGGATGGCTGGACGATGCTTCCATCGGCGAGACCATACCCGGTAAAGACGGCATGCTCTATTACGGAACCGGGAACGGCATTGCAAGAATGAACGCACAGACCAAGTCTACAGAAACTGTATTTGATTACAGCTGGTGTGACCTTAACCGCTATCTGCTGGAATGTACCGATCTAGTTGAATGCTCAGATGACTTCATCATTCTCTGCGGTAAATTTGATCTCACGAATGTATATGAAGGCATTAAGGCGGATAAGATCAGTCTTATCGAGCTCACCAAAGCAGATAAGAATCCTCATGCCGGTAAAACAGTTATGGAATTATATGACCCTATGGGTGTTGATGCTTATACCAGTGAAGCTATCTCGATATTTAACAGATCAAATGATAAATTCTTTATCGAAGTAATTGACCGCTACCAAAGAGGTGACTTTATCGATTATTCTGTCGGCGATGAATATAACGATGATGTATGGGAGATGGAAAGGATCGACGGCACATCGGCATTGAGCAATAAACTTGCCATAGATATCATTAACGGCGAAGGCCCGGATATACTTATGAACACAAGCCGTTACGGTCAGCTCAACAATCCAAACTGTCTGGTCGACCTCACACCTTATGTAACAGATTCCGGTAATTACTTTACAAATATAATAGAAGGTTCAAGAGTAGAAGGCAGCATCTATCAGCTTCCTTTAAGCTTCGACATCGAAGGTATAATGACAAAAACCGAAAACGCGGGAAAGTCCGGAATCGGTTTCACACTTGATGAATATGCAAAGCTTGTGGATAAAGTAACAAACGGAAACGATCCGATCACTTTCGGCCAGTCTGTTTACTTTGCAAAGCTCTTTAACACCATGAGCGACAGATTCATATCAGACGGGAAAGTCGATCTGTCCGGACCGGAATTTAAAGAGCTTGCGGAATATGTCAGGGACAATGTACCTGAAGACGGCACCAGCCAGAATGAATGGTATCAGACCGTTACGACTTTCAGTCCGTTGCCAAAGGCCGTATACGAAGAGTATTGCACCGGGATTGGAGGTTTTTATTTTGAAAGTACTTTCCTGACTTCTAAAAGCACCGGAATAACTATGTTTGGTTTACCATCCCTTGACGGCATGGGTCCGATGTTCAATTCGATCTGTTCAGTGGCAGTGTCCACCCAGGCGGAAGATGTTGATGCTTGTGGTGAGTTTGTAAAGATCCTGTTGTCAGAAGATATTCAGACCGGGATTGCCATGAATGACTGTTTCGTATTAAACCGCGACGCTTTTCAAAAAGCCGGCAGATCAGCCATTGAATACTATAATGCCGGCGGAAGCATTACCAACAATGGCCACGGATCTGCATCCATAGGTTTTTCATTCAAGATTACGCAAAAAGAAGTTGATTATGTTGAAAGCATTCTTCTGACCTGTTCTAAAATGGACATCGAGGATTCTGCGGTAAGCGTTATCCTCATTGAAGAGATGCCTGCATATTTTCTCGGACAAAAGAAACTTGATGCAGTCATCAAGATCGCCCAGAACAGGATACAGAAGGTTTTGAACGAGCGAGGCTAGAATAATAGCGTTTATACTGTTTTCTCAAGTTTCGAAAAAGCCGTCACGGTTGCAATAGAAGAAAAACTTCTTTACTAAACTGATCTTAAATCTTGCTTCGGCATTCCATTCGGGATAGAGCTTGATCATCTGTATCTTATCAGGGCCAACTGCTGCGATAAATGATATATAGTGATCCTTAGTCATAGGGTGATCAACGGTCACATAGTATTCGTCTTCAACACGTTCGGCTGAAAGTTTATGCTGATCGTCGGCAGGCTCTGCCTCCAATGCATTCAGCACTATTCCGTGGCACTGGATCACCGCTTCACCCATACTGTGGATAACATTTCCGCATACGGGGCAAACATAGAATTTCGACCGCAGCATATTCGCTGAAACATTTGCATTCCTGATCGTATTCCCTGAAATGAGTTCGGTTACAGATACCTGAAAAGCTTTTGCGATAGGCTCTAATAAAGTGATATCAGGATAACCCCTGCCGGTCTCCCATTTGGATATTGTCTTATCACTGACACCGAGCGTTTCAGCTAGCTGGAGCTGTGTCATTTTGTTATTCTCTCTGAGTGTCCTGATCGTTGTTCCTGTTACATACTGATCCATATCTGTTTCCTCCATGCCAAGATAGTAATCCGTAACATCGAATTACGCCACCTACGGATAGTAGAGTATATGAACAAAGGACCGTCATAAATAAAAGGTGTCAGTTGTATTTACATCAACCGTGAGTTGATTGGCTGAGAGGAAATATTCTGATATATTCTTGGATAGCAAAAACCTATTTATATACGCTCACACAATTTACGGGAGATTTAACATGAAGCTTGTATTTCCGGACATAACATATAAGGAAAAATCAACTGAATACATTAAGGAATTCTATGACTACGGTTCAGAGATCAACGGGAGCGGAAGCCTGGACCGCTATTTAAGCGAATCCACATATGAAGAGTGGCTGAAAAAAGTTCAGAGCGATATTGACATAGCAAATATCCCGGAATCAAAGGTTCCGGCATTGACATATTTCTATGTGCGTGAAGACGATGAGAGAATTGTCGGAATGATCAATATACGTCTGGCATTAAACGATTTTCTCCGGAAAGAATGCGGACATATAGGATATTCTGTCAGGCCAACCGAAAGAAGAAAACATTACGCAACAATGATGCTTAATGACGGTCTGAAAGTCTGTGATACATTAGGCATAAAAGAAGTCCTTATATCCTGTGATAAGGATAATAAAGCATCATCAGGAGTTATAAAGAACTGTGGCGGAGTCCTGAAGAACGAGTTTTACAGCGAAAGCTTTCACGAGATGCTGCAAATGTATGTTATAAAGAGACAGATTGATTCTGTTGAATGAACCGGAGATAAAGATGTCCATAGGATTAAAAAAAGATACAGTAAGACTTGAGCTGCATCAGAAAGAATGGGATATCGAAGGTGAAAAGACCTGCCAAAAGATCAGGGATATCCTTGGCGACGATATAGTGGATGTGCAGCATGTCGGCAGCACATCGATCAGATGTATCTGCGCTAAGCCTATTATCGACATAGCTGTGGCTGTCAGATCTTTTCAGGACATCATGAAGCATAATGAGGAATTGTCCGCCAACGGAATCGTTTACCGCAAAGAGGATGTTCCCGGACAGCATCTTTACCGCTCGGGAGACCTTGATAATGATATCGTCACGCATTTTATCCATGTCGTAATATACGATTCGGATGCATGGCACAATTATATAAATTTCAGGGATTATATGAACGCCCACGAAGAAGATGCAAAGACTTATGAACGTCTGAAGATCGAATTGTGTTCGAAATTTCCTGATGACAGGGATTCTTATGTTAAAGGCAAACACGAACTGATAAGCATGATACTGGATAAAGCGGATCATTGGCGCAACGGTTCGAATTGAAAAGAGAGGATTGAAAAACATATGCACAACTACGTATTGGAAACTGAGAGACTTATCCTCCGTCCGCTGACATTAAACGATTGCGATGCAGTATACAAATGGGTCAGTGATGAAGATGTAACAAGATATATGGTATACAACACATATACCTCAAAAGAGCAGTTGATCAAATGGCTGAAGTCCATAGAAAACGATGATGATTATCTTTTCGGTTTTGTCAGGAAAGACACGGGCGATCTGATCGGATGCGGAAGCATCGGTCAATACGAAAAATACGGCGACAGATGGGGATTCGGATATAATCTGCGCAAGGATCAGTGGGGTTATGGATATGCAACTGAAGCTGCCAAAGCAATGATCAGATTTGCACAGAAAGAATTCGGAATAAGGAGATTTGCCTGCAGTCATGTAGAGCAGAATAAAGCATCAGGTCATGTTATCGAGAAATGCGGTCTTCACTTTGTCCGTTACGGACAGTTCCAAAAACTTGACGGCACATGCAAGATGCGTTCGATGATATATGAGGGTGATCTTGACCCGTAACCGAATCTTAAAACAGCAGGCAGGATGCAAACCGGTAATGATACTTATTTTTGACCTTTTCGAGACACTTATCGAAGATATCAGCATTGATTTTAATCTGGGATTAAAACCTCTTTGGGAAGAACACTATAAGGATAAGTGTTCATTCGATGAGATCAAAGCATATGGCGAAGAATTGTTCATGTACATGGTAAGTCTTCATAAGCAGGGGCTTGAATTTCCTTTTGTAAAAGATGAACTGCCGATGTACGCAGAAAAGTACGGCGGCGATGTCATTGATATGAGCATTGAAGAGGAAGCGGAATTCCTTAACAGATGCAATGAAGTAAAAGTGTATGACGGACTCAATGATATGCTCGGTCTTTTCACTGAAGCAAAAACACCGATGTATGTACTATCCAACAGCGGATTCAGGGCAGGTGCACTTCAGTTAATCCTTAAACAACATGGAATAGAAAAGTACTTTGAAAAGATCTGGTCAAGCGCAGACTTCGGAAGGGTCAAGCCCTGCCCTGAATTCTTTGAAATGGCTATAGGAGAGATCCTTAAGCAATATCCGGACACCACAAGAGAAGATATCGTCTTCATCGGAGATACTTATGAGACAGACATCACAGGCGCCCATAATGCAGGACTCAAAACAGTTTGGATCAACCGCAAAAACGAGCCGGATGTCAACGGATACGCAGCTTATCAGATAAATACCGTAACTGATCTTCTTAACTGTCCTTTTATCACAGGAAGAGACTGACGGAAAGGATTCTATTACTTTGTAAGCACACTGTCCCTTGCCATTGCGATGATTCTCGAGCGAGCTTCATCAAAAGCCTTTTCAAGTCCGGGAGCATCTTCCTCAAAAGGCTTTAAACGCGACATGATGTCTTCACGTTCAACACGGGTTACTTCTTCCATATCCACATAATCGGAATAAACACTCATCTTTGTGCGGACAACGTCCAGTTCCTTGTTAATGACCCTTTGCTTATGCCTGTTTACGGAAAGAGCCCCAAGCGCATATATAAATTCCTTCAGGCACATGAAATATGCTTTATCCTGCTCTTCCGAATCGGCAATCGCTTTAAGCAAACCATCGCGTGCATGCCTTATGCGTGTCGGAGTCAGATCGTCAGATACACATATATCGCTGACTCGTGTCCATCTTCCGGCACAAAGGATACGTCCCAAAAGACTTTCAAAATCCGAAGGTTCTGCCATGAGGATATGACTGAATCTTTTATCAGCTTCAGTGAAAAATCCCATGTTCATTGAATTCAAGGCCTTCTCGTGAGGCAGACCGAAAAATAACGAGATGCCATACGCGACACCGCACGAACCGCATTCATAAACGCGCTTTTCCATATCAAGACTTAGACCGGCTCCGCATTTTGCGCACTGTATGGTCTTCCCGGACAATTTGTGTGAACTATCGTCTTCGACCTTTGTCACGGTTCCGGCAAGCTCAGTATCTTCTTCAGGTTCAGGCTCAATTGCAGTAAGCCTTTTGTATTGATCCCCATAATACTCTTCAAGCCATTCGATCTTTGATGCTAACCCTCTCTTTTTTACATCAATATTCTCGGCAATTTTCTCAAGAGCTTTATGGTTTTTGGCATTACTTATGCTGACAGCGACAGCAAGCAGGATAAACGGTCCGACATGAAGCGTGATCATACCTACTGCAAATAATATAGCCTGCGGATCACCATGAAAGATAATGATGAACACAATATATAATGCGATCAGTATACCAAGCATCACAAAAACCCTTATCAAATACGGCGAAAAGACCTTGCCGCTGGAGTTATTCACCGCGGTTGAGACATCGTCATACAGTTTTTTAGATGTTTCCGATTCCATCTCGTCGCGGATCTTTTCTATCTGCTTCAGTTCTTCGACATGATCAAGCATTTGCGATATGGTATCGAAGTATTCAGCATTTCTCTTGCCGGAAAAACCCCTTGCGTTATCGAGTTCATTCCTTATCCTTTCAAGATTGGCTCTCTTCAGGCAGTTGATATCGGAGAGTTCTTTTTCCGAAGACACCATGATCGTGCCAAGCAGCATCCCGCGCAAAGCATTAAAGCTTCGTGGATCTTCTGCCAGAATGTCTTTGTATTTCTCTTTGGCGGCAATAAACTCCCGACGTTCAAGACAGGCTTCTGCCTGACTTAACAGTTCATTTCCGTGAAAATCAACGGAACTGAATCTCGTTCCGCAGAAAGGACAATCGAAAAACTCCTGATCTGAATCAAAGATCAGGATACCGGCACACTTCGAACAGGTGTAACTCTTTAATACAGCCACGGAACTCTCCCTTAGTCCATCACTTGAGATAATTATATCAAGAACAATGCAAAAGACTTACCATTATCATTAAAATGTTTCAAGATGAACCTCTCCTTATACAGGCTAAGAGGATTCGGACAGGATGTATATTCATATCTCCCGTCAAAGAACTTCTTTATCCTGGGATCATCCTTGATGATTCCTCCGGAAAAGCCGACAAATCTCGGACAGTACTTCTTATAAATTTCATAGAGTTCCTGATTTAAGGGAGCCTCCATATCACGAACATTCCAGATAAGGGCGGCCCTGCCCCCGTCTTTTAATATTCTTCTGCATCCTACTCATCCAGTTCTTTATATACCGGCTTCGTCAATCTGATCAGGCTTATGCTCATTCCTGCAAGTCCTGATATAAAGAAGATCAATGCAATCCCTGCACCCTGCCCTGTTCCGAAGATTCCTGATAAGAAGTTTCCATTTTCCATGAATGGCTCGAAAACATGATCAGCCAGTATTCCTCCCAGAAACAATCCGAGGGGAATCGTGCAGTTCTTAAGTGTATCCTGAGCAGAAGTGACTCTTCCCTGCATCTCCACCGGAACTTTTTCGCGCATTACGGTTGTCAGATTAACGTTCATGATAACTGCTGTCACATAAGTTCCGATGTTTGATATGCACCATATGACCGGTGATATGGTAAGACCGTTAATTATGTTGCCCGTTAATATGAGAGCGCATGTGATGAAAACAAACCGGCATTTTCTTTTCGCGGGTTTCATGGCAGTTGCAATAATGCTTCCGATAAGCAGTCCAACAGAAACAGAGCTCTGAACAATACCGAGGATCCGCTGATCGTTGCCTGTTCTGCCAAGCACGAACGGAGCCATCATTCCGTCGCCGCCAAGCTTTGCAAAAAAGTTGATAGCAGCGACAAAAAGCGTCAAATGCAGCAGTGCTTTATGTTCTTTCAGAAATTGTATTCCATCGAGACAGCTCTTGATAAATGGGACACTTTTTTCTTCAGTCCTGACGGACTCAGGGATCTTAATGAAGAACATCAATACTACAAATGCAAATCCGAAACTGACAAGGTCAATTATCAGCACTGTTTTCATCCCTCCGAAAGCGATCAATATGCTTCCGAGAGCAGGTGCCAGAATGCTGACTACTGAACTTGAGATCCCCTGCAATCCGCTTGCCTTCGTGTAGTATTTTTCCGGCACGAGCAGACTCGTTGCGACAAATGAAGCCGGCACCTGAAATGAATTCATCAGACTCATCAGAGTGTTGATGATATAAAGATGCCATACTGCCAAAGAAGATACCGAATATAGTCCGAATATGATCAAGGTCCCTAAGGCTGCAACAAGATCCGCGATCAGCATGATCCGTTTCTTATTACTGCGGTCGGCAACTGTTCCTGCTATGAACCTGAAAAAGATCGTCGGCAAGAAGATGCACAATGTGAGAAGAGTAACACTAGAAGCAGTTCCCTTCTGTTCATACACCCAGATGACCAATGCATAATCAGTCATGGCTGTACCAAGTTCTGATACAGTCTGTGAAAACCACAAGATCAGAAACGTCTTGAGGTCTTTAATAGTTTGAAAAGTAAACATAGCTTTGCTCCTTTATTGTTCTTAATTCGTGAACAAGTGCAAAGCCAATATCGGACGATAATCTCTTTTGTATTACCGCTTCGTACAAGTATCGTCCTTTATCAGACCTTGCACGAAGCTATAGCATCTGCCGCTAGCGGTATTCCCCACCTTGTAAGTTTCATATGATTAAGTCTCCTGATAAATCATTTCTTTATATGACAATTATAGTATGAGTCTCGAACCCTTTAGTTATTGCTTAAGGTTTATGCCGGTTTTTGCCACTTTATGTCTGGCTTGATCCCTTTTTTCACACAATCATCGAGATACAAATCTATCAGATTCTGGTATGGAATACCCGTCTCCTCAGCAAGCTTCTTAAAGTAGTCAATAGTCGAGGATTTGAGATTAATAGTTACCTGACGCTTAAGTTTTTCTGCATATGGATTCTTTCTGGGATTGAGTTTTGAAATATCATAGTTATCTCTCATAATTCTCCACCGCCTTGAATGTAGTAATCTGCCTCAGATCTTGTTGCCTTTCGCGCTGAAATGATTCTTATCTCTTCTCCCTTGCTTCTGTAACAATGACTTACTGTCAGCACTCTGGTACTTATACTCATTCCAATAAGAAGAAACCTTTCTTCATCTTTAGAATGATCCGGATCGTCAAACAAGATAGCATTGTCATCGTAAAAAGCAGAACTTGCTTCAGCAAAACCAATTCCATGCTTTTTAATATTTACTCTGTTCTTGTTTTCATCCCATTCAAATATCATGATACGAGACTTTCTACGTTATAATTATATGATAATTATTTTCCATTATCAAGGCAAAGCTAAACTACACATCACCTTTAAACCGTTACAGTGAAGTATAGTTCAATTATCTTCATTATCAGTTACTTGTTCGTTTACTTTGATATCGTCATCATCTAAATACCTCTGCGCGAGAATTTTCCTGTCGTCAAATCTTGCGATAGACCTCTCATACTCTAAATGCCTGAGATTAATGTCAACATCCATTTCAGATACAATCTTAGGGTCACCTATCAATTGAAATCCCCGCTTTTCCAAGAATTTCTTTATATGGTGATACCATATTTCCGGTTCCTCCATTTTTCCGCCATAAGATACCAGTTTATTATCCTTATCAAAAAACCAAGGATTAAGTCCGACATTATTTGCACTATATTCAGGCGGGCAAAAATACTCGCTGAACAGCAAATAATCTTTCATGAGCTCTTTTGTCGGCTCCGGTGATACTGTGAGTTTTTCTAAAGCGATCCATAAGATTCCCATAAAAACACTTCCTTTCTTTTATACCATTGGTATATTGAAGTATACTATATACCATTGGTATTTTCAATGGTATAATCCAAATCAATAAACACAATCGGAGCATTTTTATGAAGCAGACAATCTTACCTGACAGGCTTTTATCTTGCCGCAACAATCTTGGACTGACGCAATCAGAAGCAGCGGAACTCATCGGTATTACTCAGCCTGCATATCAGAGATATGAGGCAGGTGTCCGTACTCCTTCTATACAAGTTACAAAAGAGATTGCTAAAGCATTTAATGTTTCTACTGCATATTTATATGGCGACAGCGATCAATCACTTCCTGATTATTTTGTAATCAACAAAGAAGACAACCAATTACTATTCTCAATAATTGAACAATGTAAAGGCCTTAGCGATAAACAACTTGAGGAAATATTAAATAACATCGCAAAAAATATAAACCCGTAGACTATATCATCTACGGGTTTATATTTCTGGCGGAGACGGAGGGATTCGAACCCTCGTGCCAGTTGCTCGGCAAACGCATTTCGAGCAATGAAACCGAGTGTAATTTGCCGATTTTCACAGTGATCCTCAGTTGGATAAAGGCACCTGAACACCAATAAAATAAGCCTTTGCAGGATACTGTCACTTTTGTGTCAGTATCTGTTATTTATGTGCGCCAAAACGCTCCGGTGAAAATGTAACGGAATACGTTCGGTATATCGAATGAAAACATTCAAATTATGAACTACTAACAACATATACCTTTGATCAGAATTCTTTTTTCTGCATGATCCTGACACTAATAAGATAGGAGATAAAAGCTGCAAGCAAGAACACTGCGGCGAGTGCAATAACTGCTGCTGCGGGAGAAAAACTGTTCAGAACTGTTTTCATCTGGTCTGTTAGATTTGCGTCATCGAGCAGTTTTTTACCTGTGAAGACTACACCTGCAATTATGCCGAATATGAGATACAGAACGATCCTGCTTTTTTCTGCTCCGAACTTGAGCTGCAGGGGGATCATAATCGCTGCAGCAATAAAGATGACGGGGATAAGCACTAAATACATAGGAAGTTCGGCCGTTATGGCTGCCGTATTGTGGCGTATCAGGTTTATGGTGCAGTAGAGCACTGCTGCAAAACACCACGCGGCTGAAGCCGAAATAAAGCAAAACAGGTATTTTTCTCTGACATATGTTTTCCGATCAAACGGCAGTGTCATCA